>NZ_JBFUPN010000008.1:62235-251616 GCF_041355315.1 Mucilaginibacter sp. RCC_168 | reverse complement strand
TACGATCTACCTCTGCCAGCGGGTCAACAGTCGTAAATCGCCCAATTACAGGATCGTAGAAACGCGCGCCATAATCGCAGAGGGTAATTACTACCTATAAGTCCATCGGGGTGCCGAAAATCCGTTGTTGCAACCTACTAAAAATCCGATTTCTATTGTAACTATTAGTTAACCCAAATATGGGTCTTTCTGATAAATCAATCATTGAAAATTAAATAAACCTGTTATAGTTCCAACACTTCAATTAGTTATTAAGGGGCAAAATAGCGATAAAATCTCTATAGAAAAAAGTAGTTTGTTATTTTGTCGTGAAGGGATTAATATAGTCCTATCCTCATTTTAGCTGCCACGCTTTGCGGACGTTTATCTATTATTTGCTTTGCAAATGAAATGGCAATTTTATCGCTTAGTGGTTTCTCGGGTATCTGCTTGTAATAAAGCAAGTATTCAAGAATATCTATATTATCAGGATCGAGGCGGGAAGCTTGCAAACCATGATATAGCCCAATTGATTCGGCGTTCCTAATGTGATTAAGTGTAACACCCATTAATTTACTGATTAAGAAGTGTAGTTTTGAAGTTTCATGCTTGCAAAGCAGGTAATATAAAAAGGTATAAACCAATAAATTGCTTTCCTCTTTAACAGAGTCATAAGCTAATCTATTTATAATATCCTCCATTACATTAAAAGGCATCTCCATTAGTTTTTGTTCAAGCTTATCAAATTCTAATCCATTTAATAAATCGATATAAATACTTATCTCCATTTTATTTATCTGAAATTATCGCTTTTAAACTAATTGTTATTGATGTAATGATTAAACCTATAAATCCACCCGCTATTACTGTAACTATTACATTGCCATATTGATGATAAGAAAGCCCTGCCATTAACCTAACTGCAAGTATGATAATGGATATAACAAATATTTGAACCCAAAAAACTACGACATGACGGTTCTTTTTGGGATTACCTAATGGCAAAGTGTAAACAGCCAATACAATAACTATTACTCCGATTACTGAACTCCCATGCTGAATGACTTTATAAACGAATAGCTGGTGTTCTCCTAAGTGTATTGTATAGGATAGGGCTGGCATCATTGTCACAAAATAGCCATTCGGATGTGTAAATCCGTCCCAAAGAATATGTGATGCAGCCCCAATTAAAATAGAAAGAACAACAATTAGTAAGTATTGTAAAAATGAGCCCTGTTTATCTACGCCTCTAAACCTTGAAAACCGTCGATTTAATGCTACTGGCAGATTTAAAATAACCCTATCCTTAATTAGTATCTGATAAACAAAGATTATTACCAAACCTAACGGCAGATCAAACCAAAACAATCCTGCCCATGTGTGGCTATAAATGCTTTTAACCCTCATGCGTATAAAATACTCGAAATCAGGTATCATACTCCCAATTATTAGACCTGTTAATGAAACCCACCGTTTAGGTAAATATCTAAATGGTAATACAATAGCAGGATGGGAAAATGTAAAAGGCATAGTTCTTACTTTATAGGCAAAAAAAAAGCCGGATTAATATCCAGCCTTTGTTATGATTTTCAAATGTTTTATTTCTTATTTTGACCAGGCAATCCCACTCTTTGAAGGGTTTGTGTGGCTTCTTCTAATTTTTTGATAAAAAACGGCTCATTGGCGTGACTTTTAACATAATCGCTAACAGTCCCCGGACCAAAACCTTTTATCGTTTTCAATTTTTTCTCTAATGTAGGCATACTTACTCCTTTCATATCGTAATTCAAATATAATTAATTACTTCTGTCTTACCAAAAAAGCTTCGTAATTGAAAGTGTTGGGCTTAAACGCGTGACAAGTATCAAGGCTTGCCCCTCATTTTCCTCAAACTGTCTGCCTCACTTTCTAATTGTTTAATCCTTAATTCTGTTGCCTGTATTTCCAGGTAACGAGCAATGCTGTCTGTCCGATATTGATTTATAGCTGGTACATTTAGGCTGTCCAGTTGGCTTTGCAATCTCTGCCTTTTAATGCTGTCCGCGATCAAATAGTTCCAGTACCACGCTTTACGGAAACGGTTGGTCTGACTATCCTTATACCAATTGTGGAAGCCGAACCAACTGACGAGGCCAACAACGATAGCTATAGCAGTTAAATACATACTGCGCTTAGCCATCGTTTTTAAAAAGCCCTTTCCGGCATCCTCCGGCAACACCAAAATCTTGTTTTTGGAAAATACACTATTCAAGGCCTGTAATACCGCCGTTCTCGTATCAGTTACGCCTTCACTGGCGATCCTGGATAGGTGAATAGTGCTTGGCGCAGGTACGGTAACTTCGATCTTCTGATACTTCTGCTCAAAGCCGCTTATCAGCTTCTTAGTTTCCTTGTCTTTTTCAATAATGATTTGGTCTTTCTGCTCGATCTGCTGTTGTTGCTCTTTTATAAAGGTTTTGATCTCCTTTAAGTCTGTGGCGTGCTCGTTCAACACGGATGTTAAGGTGATCTCATCCATTGGTGTTTCTTCATTTGGTTTCATGATGCTATCATTAATTTTTACTAATTCTGTTCATAGTTAAATAAGTGCAGGTTAACGGCCGATGCTCGGAGTATGCTGCCGTGTTTGCTGTTTCTCCTTTTCCTGCTGTTGGTGCTTTTTCAATTCCTCCTGCTGCTGCCTTAGTAATTGCGCCTGCCTGTTTTGTTCCTGTTGCTGTAAAAGCTGTTCCTGTTTGAGCTTCTTCTCAATATCCATCAGGGCGTAGCCAACCTGGCTGCCTTTAAAGCGGACGTGCTGTGCATCCGTAAAAGCGATACCCCGGCCTAACTCTACCTCATAGCCTTGCTTCTCCATATACTTTTTGACCTGCTGTACATCGGTACTTTGTTTGATCGCTGTTTGCAGATGCTTTTTCAAAGCTTCCTTGCGGTTGTCAACACGCTGGCTTTGCGCGACCCTTTGCTCCGGCTTCAAAAACTTGTTCGGGCTTAACACCTGCTCTAATTTGTATTCCAATTCCATCTTTCGGGCAAACTCGGCAACATGCTTATAGCTGTTGCTGTCACTGGCTGTCTTGCCGTCAAAGCCGATGCGATTTGCTACTACGTGCATGTGCTCATGGTTTGTGTCCTTGTGCGCCACCACCACATACTGGTGATCTTTAAAATCAAACTTTTCCGCAAGTTTTTCCACCATGTCGATCTTATCCTGCAAGCCTAACTTACCCGCATCGCTGTGGGCAAAGCTTAAAGAAAAATGATATACAGGTTTAGACTGATCGGGGTTTAATTTGGCTACTTCGATCATTTCCCGCACCAGTTCGAGCCGTGTGCCGAAGCACTGGTTATAGGCGATAACCTCCACCTGCTTCTTTTCAAGTTCCTGCATTTGCAGTTCTTTACTTTCCTGTCGCCTGCCCTCAAAGAGGTAATGCAGCACGCCCCGGAAACTCTTACCTGTACCGACTTTTCCGATCATGATACATAGGCGTTAATGTTCTTAATTAAGCTCCGCAGGCTTCGCACCTCCTGGTCGAGCAAAGCCCGTTCCATTGCATTCAAGTGATCGCCCCGGTTGCGCCTCCTGGCAATTTGGTTGAGGTTGGCGGCAATGTGATTGAGCGTACCGCGCATTTCCAAAACCGGCTTGGGCAGTGTCTTGACCCTGACCTCTATCCGCGTATTCAATCCCAGGTTCCGCAGGAAAACGGATGCGTTCATGCCTGCGCGTTTCGCGTTGGCCTCAATGACTTTTTTTTCGATGAGCGTACACATTACGCTCACATTACTGCGCCGCTTATGCGGTACGCTCGGGCGGCCGCCTTTGTTCACCCGGCCCACCGGGGCCGGGTCTTTTGTACTTGTTGTCTTTTTAACTGCACTTTCCATCAGCTTCAATTCGTTAAAAAATCCTCGAAAAAATCCCCCCGAATGCGATAGCATGAGCGGGGGCCAGCAAGTTTCGGCATGGCCGAAACATAGCTGGCTCCGCTTACAGGCCAAGGGCCTGTTCCGCTATCTGTATATATGGCGATAGCCATATATACAGAGGTGCTGCCCCGCCAAAAGCGGCCTGCCGCTTTCGCGGTTCTTCGATAATCGCTCTTGCGATTATCGGACTGTTTAAACGGCGGCACCAAAGGTGCCGCCCGTTCTTTCCGGCGGTTGCCGCCGGTACTGCTTAACACCCGCTTGCGGGTGCCGGGCGTTCAGCATACCGCCTGCGGTATTGCTAATCTGCCCGTTGTTCTTTTAGATGCAAGCATCTTTGGGTGCTGCATTTGGTGCTGCAATTTTAGCCTGACCAATCGGGCCAGTAAACCAAGCTGCCTTTTGTCGGATGGTAGGAGGGCTGATAACGGATGTAACCAAACTCATCCAGTTCCCTGATGCACTTGTGATAGGTCGCTACTGATGCGATGCGGCTGTAAGCCATTAGCGTTTTCCGGTTAACGGGAAACGGATCTTCAAATCCGCTCCGCTGCCAGCAAACGAACAGGCCCGCAAACAGGCTTACATGAGTAGCCAGTATTCTGCTGTCTGCGCTCATGCGCCTGACCCATCGGCTATAGTCGGCTGCTTCCTGTTGGATTGCTGTCGGTATCATGATTGGCCTCCCTCTAATAGCTTGGTGATGTCCTCCAATTTGTAATAGATCATCCCGCCGATCTTGGTATAACGGAGCGTTCCGTTAATCCTTAAATTTTGCAGGGTGCCCGGTGAGATGTTCAGTAGCTTACGTACTTCTGCGCTTTTAAGCCATTGTTTAGCTTGCCCTTGTTCCGGTTTAACAAGCTGTTTGATCTCCGTTAATAATTCACTTTTAAATTGTTTTAAATCTTCCCTGGTCACGATTTCAATTGCTGTCATAGCTGATATATGTTGATGATGAATAATCCTTGTGCAAATTTGTACAAGTCATGTTTTATTGCTTGGTGACTTGTATGGGGTGTCCCCTAATTTTGTCTGTAAGCGCCTGGTTTACAATGATGGTTTGCCTCCTTTCTTAACCTTACTGTTTTGCTGCATGATTTCCAGCACTTCGCTCTTTTTGAAATAAACCCGTTTATGCAGGCGCAAAAAGGGCAGGCCCTTTTTCATCCAATCGGTCAATGTCACGAGCGACACGCCTAAATCGGCGGCAAGTTCCTGTTTGGACAATAGCCGTTCTTCGGCTGCCCGGCCAGGGCTGCCCGCTGTTTTAAAATGTTGTTGTAGTTCTGCCCTTACTGCATCCTTGACGCACTGGCTAAGGGCTTGTTCGTTGAAAATTTCCATAGCCTTTGTTTTGGAACAAAAGAATGCTATGGAACTGTCTTTTTGTTACCATGACGACTGCGTGGTAAATTTGAAGGGGTTTGGATATACCTGAAGCAGAGTATTAAAATACTCTATATCAATTTGATACAGAACTATTGCTTTTGAAGATGCCGATCAGCAACATAAAGGGTTATTTGCCCTTTTTTTTCGGTGTTATTGTGTAAAGTCTGTGTTTTGCGGGTATTTCATTCTCCCGTTTTAGTAAATCTTTAGGATCAAGGCCTCGCAAATAATACCTTAATTTGTCTACTTTAATTTCTTTTAGTTGACCTGTGTTTTCTTCATCAATCTCCCTAAAGTACTTGCTGATCATCTTTGCCCAGGTGTTCTGTGCAGGCGTGATCAACAATTCTTCACCATCCGTGGCTTTGAGTTCCTGCATTTGTATGCAGAGATCAAGTACAGCCAACCCCTGACCATCTCTGACGATAATATAACCGTCCCACTGGCGGGCCTCTTTCAGTTCCGCTGTTAAGTCTGCCACCTGTTGTTTAAGCGTAATGATTTCAAACTCTTGCTGTGCAATGACCGTATCGTTGGATTTGTGAATATTCCAGCGGTCAACAGAGATCAGCATGTCGGTAAATAGATTAAGCTGCCTGATCTGCCGCTCGTTTTCGATGTGGTCTTTATCGTAAATGTTTTTTCCCATTAACACTTTTAATTGCCTTTCGATCAAACCCCATAAATATTTAAAGAAAATCTCTTCACTGCCATCGGTATGTTTTGCCAAGTAATAAGCCAGGTGGCGTTGGTAAAATTCTTCAATGCGGTCTTCACTGATCGCAAACACCCTTTTAAAAAGGTGCTTCAAAAAATGCTTACGATCCCATTGCAAGGGATTACCAATGTCCAGCGTATCCTTTGAAAAATCAAAACGATCACGCGGTTTAAAATAGGTGACGCTCATAAGCAGATAGTTTAATCAAAAATAAAGCTTTATTATAAATAACAGAAAAGCAACAAGGGCGGCCAAATCAATGACCGCCCTTGTTAGACAAAATAGAAAAAGAAGCCTGTTACACCGCTGAATACTTTTGCCTTAGCAAAGCCATATCCGCACCAACTTTAATATCCAGTATCTTAGCATAATGCTGCGTGGTTTGGATATTGGTGTGGCCTAACATCTTGGACACGCTTTCAATCGGTACACCATTTAAAAGCGTTACGGTCGTTGCAAATGTGTGGCGGGCAATGTGGAAGGTGATGGGTTTATTAATGCCGCATACGTCCGCTATTTCCTTTAAGTAGCTATTCATTTTCTGATTGCTCAACACCGGTAAAACGCGCCCGCTGTTCTCGCAATGCGGGTGATCGGCATAACGTTGTATCAAAGTCATAGCTGTTGGCAATAATGGGATGCGTGATGGCACATCGGTTTTTAGCCTGTTGATTGAAAGCCATTTTTCGCCATCCACACCGGTTACAATTTCCCACCTGCGTAACTTCTTCACATCAGCATAAGCCAAACCGGTAAAACAGCAAAAAAGGAAAATATCACGCACCTGTGTCAAGCGGTCTGTGGCCATATCCTTAGCAGACATTTCCTGTAGTTCTTCGGTTGTTAAATAAACCCGGTCAACGGTTTTGATCTTGTTCTTATAGTTTAAGAATGGGTTATAGGTGAGCCAGCGATTAGCCAGGCAAATGCGGATGATCTTGCCAAAATTCTTAATGTACTTAACAGCGGAATTATTAGCACATTTTCTTTCGGAGCGCAAATAAAATTCATACTCCGTAATAAAGGCGTGGTCAACCTGCTTAATGTCAATATCGGTCAAGTTATACTTCCACTTTAAAAAGTTCTGCGTATGCTTTAAAGAGGTTTTATAGCGGCACAATGTACCTTTGGTGTATTCCTTACCTAACAGGGCTTCCATCTTTTGATTATGCTCCTTAAAGATGGCGATCAGAGAGCGGGGCTTTTCGGTCTTGCCCATAAACTTATTACGGATGGTTTCGGCAGTAATAAGCACGTCCGTTTCGGTTAACTGGCGGTGAGCCTCATACACTTTACTTTGCAGGTCGTCTAAATAAGCGTTAAAGGATTTTACATCTTCCTTAGTACCTTTTTGGCGGCCAGCAGCACTGTTCCATTGGGTTGGCTCACATTCACGGCCAGACGGCGTCTCGGAACGTTTACCGTTTACAGTAATGCGCACCCATACCGGCATGGGGCCGCTTACATAGTTTTTTGGCTTTCTGATGTAGAATAACAAACTGAATTTAGTTTTCATAATAATAACATTAAAAGTGAAACAAAACTAAGTCTGCAATTAACTTTTGTCAAGATGTTCAATGATTGAACATGCTGATAATCAAAGCAATATATCAAATTCGGTGCGTAGGGTATAACTGGAAATTGACGCACCGAAATACGCACTTTTTTGTTGCTAATTGGTGCATAAATTGGGGGTTTGGCACCAAAAGAAAAGCCTGCAATCATTTGATTTGCAGGCTTTTAGCTGTTTTTGACAGGGTTATTCGCGGAGAGCTAGGGATTCGAACCCCAGGAACCTTTCACAGTTCAACAGTTTTCAAGACTGCCGCAATCGACCACTCTGCCAGCTCTCCGGCGACAAAAGTACAAATCCCGACTGAATTAGCAAATCTGTTTACTGTTTTTTTTCAATTATTTAATATTGGGAAATAAGCGTTTGACGCTCAGTTGGTTAATTTTTTGGAGCGTCTGTTTTTTTACTCCGAAAGGTGTTATGAAGGGGTTTTACGATACGAATGTTGCGTTTTGAAAGCTCAATACTGGCGTTTAATTCAAATCCGATGAGCAAAATTAGCGAATTGAGGTACATCCAGATCATCACTACGATGATGGTTCCAATGGAGCCGTACACTTTGTTGTATGATGAAAAATGGTTAATATAATAGGAAAACCCTATTGAGGTTAATATAGCTAAACCAGTGGCCAGAACAGAGCCCGGGTTAATGAATTTCCACCTTTTTTTGTGAGCCGGTCCGTACCTGTATAAGATAGATACCGTTACAAAAAATATGATGATGATAACTAACCAGCTCAGTACCAAACCAAGTAAGGAATACAACCAGATGATGCTTTTACTGATCAAATGTCGCCTGATGAATTTTATGGCCGTTTGTCCTGCCACAAGTATACCTATGGCTATGACAAGGGCAAAACTGATGGCAATGGTAAGCAGAAGCGCTACCCCCCGTCTTTTTATCCAGCTGCGTCTGTCTTTAAGCAGCGACGATTTATTAAAAGCTTTCATGAGGTTAGTTACCCCATTGGTAGCAAAATATAGTGTAGATAAGAAGCCTAATGATAATAACTTGCCATTTTGGTTCTTGATGATATCAATGAGAGTGTCCCTGAATGCCAGGTAGGCGTTTGTAGGCAAAATGGTTGATAGTATCCGCAATAATTCAACCTGGAAGTGATTTATAGGAATATAAGGTATCAGGGTGCACAAAAATATAGTTGCCGGGAATATAGCCAGCATAAAGCTGTACGCTAATGACGATGCCCGGTTAACCAATGAACTGTTGGCAATTTCCTTGTAAAAAAAAACAATAACTGTATACAAGGGCAGGGGGCGGAAACCCGGCAGGATGATAGCTTTTGTCCAGTCAACAAAGTACCTGTAAAACCCAAACCGGAGCAAAAAATGGTGCAGCCATCTCATTAAACCAAATCTACTTAAAAAACGGTACTAATTTATCAATGAAATCCTGTGGGGGCAGGCAGGGTCGGTTTGTTTTCATGTTGATGAATACCAGCAATGTTTCGCCCTGATTGATGAGTTCACCTTTGGGGTTACTGAGTTCGTACCGGAAATGGATGCGGATGCCAGGCATTTTATCCATGATCACCTTTACGCTGATCTCCTCGTCATACAGGGCCGGTTTCAGGTATTTGCATTTCAATTCCAGCACAGGCATCATAATGCCCGATTGTTCCATGCCACTGTAAGTTAAACCCAGGCTGCGCAGCATTTCTACACGGCCAACTTCATAAAACTCGGCATAGTTGCCATAATACATATAGCCCATCTGGTCGGTTTCGCCATACCTGACACGTATTTTAGTAGTATGCTCAAACATTAGCGCATGATGTTTCGCTCGTTAAGCGCCTGCTGAAATTTATGCGCGTTCACCAAATGATCGGTCACGTTGGTGGCAAAGGCATGATAGCCCGAAAAATCGGCCTTGGCACACATATAAAGGTAGTCGTTCTTTTGATAGTTCAATACCGCTTTTACCGCGGCAACCGATGGCATCATGATAGGTCCTGGAGGTAAGCCTTTATGCAAATAAGTATTGTATGGTGAATTATATGACAGATAACGGGTTAATACGCGCTTAATAGTAAAATCATTCAGGGCAAAGATTACGGTAGGATCTGCGTCCAGTGTCATACCTTTTTTAAGCCTGTTGAGGTATAAACCGGCTACAGCGGGCATTTCGTCGTCATGCAGCGCTTCGGCGTCTACAATGGAGGCTAAAATAGATACCTGGGGCAGTGTTAGATTAAGCGCTGCAGCTTGTTGTTTACGCTCCGGTGTCCAGAATTTTTCATAGTTGGCATACATCTTTTCAAAAAATTTCTCGGGCGATGTATTCCAGTACAATTGATAGGAGTTGGGCATAAACATGGTATACACATTATCGGCAGTAAAACCATATTTAGACACATAGCTTGCAGAATCCAACAGGTTGATTATGGCCGTTGAATCGGGCTCGATCTTTTTGGATACGAAACCGGCAAACTGCTCTTTTTGCCTTAAACCATGAAACTCCAGCTGAACAGGCTCCTGTGTGCCCGATGCCAGCATATTGATGAGTTTGCGGTTACCCATACCCTGACGCAAATGGTAACGGCCCGGTTTTATCCGTTTAGGATAGTTCATATTTACAGCCGCCCAGTTAAACGAGGCTGTATCTTTCACCAGATCCTGCTCCTGTATGGTTTTTAATACCTGGTCATAAGTAGCGCCGGTATGTATATACAGGTATTCTTGTTTGCCCGTAACGTTGGGGCCAAAGTATTTTAAGTAATAATTGAAACCGGTAAAGCCCAGCAGTACAATAATAACGAGCACCAGGGCTATGATGAATTTTTTGAGTATACCCTTTGACGGCGCTTTTTGTTCAGTCATGATAAATAGATATTTATTTTATAGAATCAAGATATAGAGTCAGGAATCAAGATGAAAAAAGTCTTGCTGATTGTAAAAACCTCATCGTTTGAAATATTAAAACCTGGGCAAAATTAACCCATTACTATTGTTTTTCTTAATTCTTGACTCTAATATCTTGATTCTTGATTTAATTATTTTAGTTTTTGGAGGGCTATCAATCCGCCGCTTAAATTTTTAACGTCAAGATAACCATTTTGCTGCAATATAGTTTGTGCTGTTTTACTGCGCAAACCAACTTTGCAAATAACGATGATCTCGTCTGTTTTGTTGTAGGGCCAGTCACTAATCACTTCTTCCAGTTTTGGTAAAGGAATATTGAGCCCACCTATATTGTAGGTATGGTATTCCATTGTCCCGCGCACATCTACCAGGTTCAAATGCTCACCATTATCCAGGCGGGCAAGCAACTCGGCAGCATTAATTTGTTGGGGCATCTGGCGTTTTGGTACCTTGAGTTACGGTTAAGTTGATACGTGTACCAATACTGGCTTTACTGGCCGAATCGGTTTTCATAGGGTACTGTGATACTACAACCACGTTGGTAGAGTCGGTAATGGTTCCCTGGTAAGTAATAGTACCAATAGTAAGGCCGGCTCCTTTGATAGCAAAACGAGCGGCGTCCAGATCAAGTTTAACCAGTTCGGGGATCTCTACTTCGCTTGCGCCTTCACCATCGCCCAAAACCAGGTCAATACGTGAGCCTTTGGGTATTTTGGTGCCTGCTTTGATCACCTGGCCGCCAAACCGCACTTCCAGGATACGGTCGCGAGCGATATCTGAGCGATAAGTTGTATCGCCAATTTTTAAACCATAGTTAGATAGGGTTGCCACCGCTTCGCGATAGCTGCTTTGTTCCAGATCTGGCAGCGAAATATTGGGAGCCTGCAGGGTAACCATGGTAAGGTAAATAACACGGCCATCCTTTACATTGGTGCCCGCGTCAGGATCCTGCTCCACAATAGTCCCCGGGGTTACATCCTGCACATAAACCGAGTCGATCTTATAATCAAAGCCCTGCTCTTTTAATGTGGCTGTAGCCCTGTCTATCAGCAGTCCTTTGAGTTTTGGTACAGGTATGCCGGCTCCGTGGTGAGTGTAGTATCCGAGGCTGTAAAAAGCTATTAAAACGATGACTATAACTGAAATAATAGCCATGATGATGTTATTGCGAAATGATTTTGTTTTTAAGTAAGCCCCAAATTTGCTCATTGGTATTGTAGTCAAATTAAGTATCAAACATAGTGATAATTTCGGAATTCGGATTTGGGATTTCGGATTTAAGGTTTGGCTATTTAGGAATTTTGATTTTCATTTTGGTATATTCCACACTATTATCCTAATTTCGGAATCGAAAAGGAGAGGCCTTCAAAAGGGATAAAATACAAAGTTCCAAATCAAAATAAATCCGAAATTGAACATCCGAAATCCGAAATCAAAATAAATCGAATATCCGATATCAGAAATGAAAAAAAACATAGCTCTTTTAGCCGGTGGTTTTACCGGTGAATATGAAGTATCCATAAACAGCGCCAGGAATATAGCGAACACGCTACCAGCCGAAAAATATCAAATTTATACCTTATTGATTAATCGCGACAGGTGGTTTTATGAATCGGAGAACGGTCCTATTGATGTAGATAAGAATGATTTTACCATCACACTGAACGGTGAAAAAATAAAATTTGATTTCGCGTTTATTACCATACATGGCACCCCCGGCGAGGACGGTAAGGTACAAGGCTATTTGGATATGCTGCGCATTCCATATAATACCTGCGATGCTACCACATCAGCTATCACTATGAATAAGGCCTATACCAAAACCCTGGTAAATGGCATACACGGTTTGCATACCGCTCATTCCATGCGCCTGTTTGAAAAGGATATGCATGATGTGGCCATTATTGCCGCTACACTGAAATTGCCATTGTTCATTAAACCGAATAACGGTGGTAGCAGCGTGGGCATGAGCAAGGTTTATAATGTGGCTGGCCTGCCCGATGCCTTAAACAAAGCCTTTCATGAAGATCAGCAGATCCTGGTGGAAGAGTTTATCAAAGGGCGTGAATTTAGTATTGGGATAGCCCGGCTGCATGGCAAAATAACAGTTTTACCTGCTACGGAGATCATTACCTCTAAAGACTTTTTTGATTATGAAGCCAAGTATACCTCGGGCGTAACTGAAGAAATAACCCCCGCCGACCTCACCGCTGAGCAAAACGAACGGATAGCCAATATTGTAACCGAAGTTTACAGTAGACTCAATTGTAAAGGCATGGTGCGGATAGATTTCATACTGCTGGAAGGTTCAAATGATTTTTATTTTATTGAAGTAAATACCACTCCGGGGCAATCGGCTGCCAGCCTGATACCACAACAAGTACGAGCAGCAGGTATGGATCTGGGTGAGTTTTACGGCGCGCTGATAGAAGAAGCTATTTGAGGGATTTCCGATTTCGGATGTTCGATTTCGGAATTTTTTCAGTAGAGACGCATCACATGCGTCTTTTTTATTTTTTATATCTTGTATGTAACATTGCTATCTTGTTCCTCATCAAACCATCAATGCTACAATTTAAAGAATTCAAAAAGTTATATGGAGGCTTTCCCGCACTGAAAGTTGATGAGCTTACAATTGACGATGGTATCTACTGGATAAAAGGAGTAAATGGATCTGGGAAAAGTACGCTGCTCAAATCTATAGCCGGTATATTATCTTTTGAAGGTGATATTTTGCTGGATAACAGCATTAGCATCAAAAAACAACCGGTTGAATACCGGAAACTGGTGAACTTTGCCGAGGCAGAACCCATATTTCCGGAATTTTTAACGGGGAAGGAATTGATAGCCCTGTTTGCACAAGCTAAAGACGCGGAGGCAGGGCAGGAGCAATATTATATAGATGCCATGCAGATGCAGGCTTATGTAAACCGACCGGTTGGTACGTACTCCAGCGGGATGCTTAAAAAACTATCGTTGGTATTGGCATTTATGGGGAAACCGAAATGGATACTGCTGGATGAGCCACTCATCACTATTGATACTGCTTCTTTAAAAATCTTGAATAGCTGGATAGCCGAACGTTACAACCAGGAGGGGACAAGTTTCCTGTTATCGTCGCACCAGGCATTGGAACATGCCGAACTGCCCATAACCCGCGAATTACTGGTAGAAGACCAAACCCTCAAATTTATTGCCTGATGCAGCAGCCACTCACCAAAGTATTGCTTAAAGTATTTGCCGGTGGCTTTTACCAGGTGCATGCCGGGATATTGTTTTTTGTGTTTTTTATAATGGTGGGTGCAGTACCCGGCAACATGCTGGTAAGCTACCATAAATCGTTAATGTTGGCCATGACCAGTAGTCCCATGATGTTGGCTTTGGTGCTGGCGGTATGGCTTATTTATATAGCCAAAAGCTGGCACTATGTAAGCATCCAGCTTTTTGCACCTGATAAGCAATTCCTGTTTTACAGTAGTACAGCATTAAGCCTCGTAGAACAACGTAAAAGTTGGTATTATACGCAGGCTGCCATTTTAGCGCCCATTATTATTTATGCGCTGATGGCTGTTGGGGTAGGGCTTGCACATCGTTTTTATATTTTACCTGCTGTGATCATCCTGTTTTTAAGTGTTATAATCTGGTGCAGCGCGGCTCTATACATGCGCGTGATGAATGGCCTGATCGACGGTAATAAACAATCGCTATTGCTCGGGTGGAGCAGCAAATGGCGCAAGCCTTATTTTAGTCTGTATGTGTATCACATATTTGACGATAAAAAAGTGTCTTATTTTATCACCAAAGGATTATCATGGTTGATCATCAGCGGGGTGTTTTATTTGTTTGCCGATGTAAGTACCGATACAAGGGTGGCAGGTATAGTCATACTGGCGGTGATCACGGCCCATGTAGTACTGATATTTGAAGAGCGCCGTTTTGAAGAAACCAAATTAAGCTTCGCCCGTAATTTACCTGTCAGCCGGTTCCGGTTGTTTTTAAACTTTGCCAGTGTTTATTTCTTTTTATTATTGCCAGAAAGTGTTTGGCTTTTCAGTAGATTTCACCCGCTGATGGCTGCTGAATTATTACTGGTGGGTTTAAGCATAGCCCTGTTGTTTCATAGCCTGCTATATTGGTTTGGCCTCAATATGGACAAATACCTGCAATGGATACTGGGCCTGTTCATGGTGTTGTTTTGGGTGATCATGTTCCGCCTGCTTTGGATACTGATCCCGTTGAACCTGGCTATTGCCTACTTGTTTTTCTACAATAACTATTATAGGTATGAGGGAGTCGTGAGTCGTGAGTCGTGAGTCGTGAGTCGTGAGTCGTGAGTCGTGAGTCGTGAGTCGTGAGTCGTGATAAAGTTGGTAAACAATTTAGTAAAAAAAATCCTGTAATCCTTTAATCAGGTGAATCAAGGTTCAGACAAAAACTCAAACTATCCACTCACTAATCACAATATTATATCAAATAATGCTCAATCACATCCTGCGGTATCTTAGCTCCGCGACCGGTAGCCATATCGATCATCACATAATCAAAATAACCATCGCAGCTTATTTTGCCGGTACCTTTATTGGTAATGGTAAATTGTACCCGACAGCCTTTTTCGTTTATGGTTTCGATGCCTGTTTTTACCACAAAGTAGTCGCCCATAGCCAGGGGGCGTTTATAATCCACATGGGCAATGCGTATCACCCAGCCAAAGCCACGCTCCATAAATTTCTCCATCGCCATGCCGTAGCAGCGCTCCATCTGATCATACCGGGCAGCCAGCACATAATCAAAATATTTGCTGTTATGCACATGCTGAAACATGTCAATATCATCGGGGCGTACACGGAGTTCAGTTTCAAAGGTGGAATACATAGTAAGTCAAAAGTAAAAATTCAAAAGTAAAAATTGAAAGTGGCATTTAAAACCAATATAAAACAAACAAGTTTAGTTCTCCGCGTTAGGGATTGCAGCGGATACCGGCTCAGAGCCTAAGGCCTGCAGGCGTATGAGCGGAAAGCCCGGGCCGCAGGCAACGCCCTCTTTATAGGTCAAAAGTTAAAATTCAAAAGTCAAAATAGTATGATGCGATGCCGAAAATTCGGCATGACTCCGAGATATATTATCTATTTAACTCATCCTATTTACTCACTTAACTAACCCAACCTAATCAACCAATCACTCATTTACTTATTCACCACATTCAACCTAATCACCCAATCCAACTCATTCAAGTTAATCAACCACTCACCAACCCATCAATATATTTTTACTTTTGAATTAAAACACTATCTTTGCACCCACAATTAATTAATCATTCACGCTTTAATATTATTCAAGTAATGTATTTAGGTAAAGAAGCAAAGGCAGAGATCTTTGCAAAACACGGTAAAGGTGCTACAGACACAGGTTCTGCAGAAGGACAGGTAGCATTATTCACCACCCGTATCGCTCACTTAACCGGGCACTTAAAAAATAACAAAAAAGACTTCTCTACTCAATTATCACTTCAAAAGTTGGTAGGTAAACGCCGTGCATTGCTGGCATACCTTTACAATAAGGATATTGAAAGGTATCGTGCTATCATCAAAGCGTTACAGCTTAGGGATATCATCAAATAAGTTTTTCAAGTTTTTCATAAAAAGCCGTCCGTATTATTCGGATGGCTTTTTTACTTTTGAACAAATATATACACACACATAAAAACCGATGCGTTCCGAAAGATGAAAAGCGCATCACAACAAAAACAAGATGAGTTTAAACGTAATTAAAAAGGTTATTGATTTAGGTGACGGCCGCACCATTGAGATCGAAACCGGTAAACTGGCCAAACAAGCCGATGGCTCTGTAGTGATTAAAATGGGTGATACCATGTTATTGGCTACTGTAGTATCATCACCGGAAGCGAAAGAGGGAGTTGATTTTTTACCCCTTTCGGTTGACTACCAGGAAAAATACGCTGCCACTGGTCGTATACCAGGTGGTTTTTTACGCCGCGAAGCCCGTTTATCAGACTATGAGGTATTGATCTCCCGTTTGGTTGACCGTGCTTTGCGCCCTATGTTTCCCGAAGATTATCACGCTGATACACAAGTGATGATCTCTTTAATATCTGCCGATAAAGATATTATGCCTGATTGCCTTGCCGGTTTGGCAGCATCTGCAGCCTTGTCGGTTTCTGATATCCCTTTTAACGGCCCTATCTCTGAAGTTCGTGTAGCTAAAATTGATGGTCAGTTAGTGATTAACCCAACCCTGAGCCAGCTGGAGAATGCAACTTTAGAATTTATTGTTGCAGGTTCTGAGCATGACATCAACATGGTTGAAGGTGAATCAAAAGAAATTCAGGAAGCTGAATTGGTTGAAGCTATTAAATTCGCGCACACTGCTATTAAATTACAGTGTTTAGCTCAAAAAGAGTTAACCGCCGAAGTTGGTAAAACTCAAAAACGTGTTTACAGCCATGAGAACAGCAACGAAGAGCTGAAAAAAGCTATCTACGCTGCTACTTACGACCAGGTTTACGCTATCGCTTCTTCTGCATCGGCAAAAGACGAGCGCAGCGCTAAATTTAAAGAAGTACGTGACGCTTATATCGAAACTTTAGGTGAGATAGATGATGTGACTAAATTCCTGGCCAAAAAATATTACCACGATGTGGAGTATGACGCTATCCGTAACCTGGTATTAGACGAAGGCAAACGTTTAGACGGTCGTACAACTACTCAGATTCGCCCGATATGGAGCGAAGTTGGTTATTTACCATCTGCTCATGGTTCGGCAGTATTTACCCGTGGCGAAACACAATCATTAACAACAGTTACCTTAGGTGCTAAGGATGATGAGCAAATGATTGATGGCGCTTTCATCAACGGATACCAGAAATTCCTGTTACACTACAATTTCCCTGGTTTCTCAACAGGCGAGGTTCGTCCTAACCGTGGTGCTGGTCGCCGCGAAATTGGTCACGGTAACCTGGCTATGCGTTCATTGAAGCAAGTATTGCCTTCTGAGGACGAAAATCCATATACCATTCGTATTGTTTCTGATATTCTGGAGTCAAACGGTTCATCATCAATGGCAACAGTTTGTGCCGGTACATTGGCACTAATGGATGCAGGTGTAAAAATTAAAGAGCCAGTATCAGGCATCGCGATGGGATTAATCACCAACGAAATGGGTACCAAATATGCTATCCTTTCTGATATTTTGGGTGATGAGGATCACTTAGGTGATATGGACTTTAAAGTAACTGGTACCAAAAACGGTATTGTTGCTGTACAAATGGACTTGAAGATCAACGGCCTTTCATACGAAGTGTTAACCAACGCTTTGAACCAGGCTAAAGATGGTCGTTTACATATCCTTGGCGAAATGGCTAAAACCATTACTCAGCCACGTGAAGATTACAAACCACACGCTCCGCGTATTGTTACCATCAAGATCGACAAAGAATTTATCGGCGCGGTTATCGGGCCCGGTGGTAAAATTATCCAGGAAATGCAGCGCGAAACAGGTGCTACCATTTCTATTGAAGAAAAAGACAACCAGGGTATTGTTCAGGTATTTGCCGATAACAAGGCTTCTATCGATGCAGCTTTAACCCGTATCCGTAACATCGCTTCTAAACCAGAAGTTGGTGAGATATACGAAGGTAAAGTAAAATCAATTATGCCGTTTGGCGCATTTGTTGAAATTATGCCTGGTAAAGATGGTTTATTGCACATTTCTGAAATTGATCACCGTCGTATTGAAACGATGGATGGCATATTCCAGATTGGTGACGAGGTAAGGGTTAAATTGCTTGATGTAGATAAGCAAGGAAAACTAAAACTTTCAAGAAAAGTTTTATTGCCAAAACCAGAAGCCCCAAAGGCTAATTAATTATTGAATTTAGCATGCAAAACCCTCGTAAAGAGGGTTTTGTTATTTAGCCTGTTTTGTTGACGTTTTTTTGAAAAAAAATTAAAACAAAACAGGCTTATTTGAACTTTAGTAAAGTTGAGAGATAGTTGATAAAACCATACAGTCCGATCCTGCTTGATAAAAAACATGACTTCTTCTGCTAATGATCCTTTAGATTTTCTAAATAACAATCCGCATGGGATACAGTCGGGGGCGCAAACCGACCTTGTGCAGTTGTTGTTATATGAGATCATCAGGGTCAAAGATCTCATTGTATATTACGACTCCATCCCCAACGGAGGCGGTCAATTGGGCTCATCTATCCTGAACGAACTGGTATCCGAAGCATACAGCTCCCTGGTCAATTATGATACCGTGCTCATGAAAAAATACTACGACTTGTTGCTTAACTGCGATTAAGCCTCCCCGAGCCCCTAAAGAGGGAGGATTGATTATCCTTTGAATTTTCTTGTTCTATATTATTTGTCATTCCTCTCCACGCGTCATTGCGAGCGAAGAGTGGCAATCCCCAATTAGTAGGGGGCGCTCTGTAAGTAGGGGATTGCCACGCTTCGCTCGTGACGAATTAGTATACGAAATATCATAAATCGTAAAACTTTACATAAATTTTATAACTCAGCCTTCAGAGCCCCGGAGGGATTATTATATTTGCATATGAACCATCTGATAGCACCATCAATATTAGCTGCCGACTTTGCTAACCTGCAACGCGATCTGGAATTGATCAATAGCAGCGATGCTGATTGGGTGCATGTTGATATTATGGACGGTATGTTTGTGCCCAACATATCATTTGGTTTCCCGGTAGTTAGTGCCACAAAAAAACACGCCACTAAACCACTGGATGTTCATTTAATGATTGTTGATCCCGATCGGTACCTAAAAGCTTTTAAAGATGCCGGTGCCGATGGTATGACGGTACATTATGAGGCTTGTCCGCATTTACACCGCACCATACAGGCCATTAAGGAGCTGGGATGCAGGGCAGGAGTGGCCCTTAATCCGCATACCCCGGTTACATTGCTACAAGACATTATTGCCGATCTTGACCTGGTGCTGATCATGTCTGTAAACCCCGGTTTTGGCGGGCAAAAGTTTATTGACAATACTTATAAAAAGCTGCATGACCTTAAAGAGCTGAGCTGCGACAAAAATCCGAACCTGTTTATTGAGGTTGATGGCGGCGTTGATCAGCATAATATCCAAAAATTGGTTGATGCCGGCGCCAATGTGTTGGTTGCAGGCAGTTCTGTGTTTTCGTCGGCCAGTCCCTCGGCCGCCATATCTCACCTTAAATACCCCGAAAAGTTATTACAATTGTAATAAATTCTACGAAGTCAGTAGGATAAATTACAAATTTGCAATCAAAGGGCCTTTTGTTGATTAATTGTATATTTTTTCAAAAAATGCAAATAATCTCTATAAATTTTGTCAAATTAATTAACTTCGGCCCAACTAAATACGAAGTTCCTAATCGTGTATTCAGAACCTACAATTTGTTAACTATATGAAACATAATTTTGGTGCCGGACCAGGCATTTTACCTCAGGAAGTTTTAAAACAAGCTGCTGAGGCGGTAATTGATTTGAATGGTATAGGATTGTCATTATTGGAGATCTCACACCGTTCAAAAGAATTTGAGGCAGTTTTAGATGAAGCTGTTAGTTTGGTGAAGGAGTTATTCAGCGTTCCTGAGGGTTATTCGGTACTGTTTTTACAAGGCGGCGCCAGCACACAGTTTGCTTTGGCTCCTTATAACCTGTTGCCATCAACCGGTAAAGCCGCGTACCTGGAAACAGGCGTATGGGCCAACAAAGCTTTAAAAGAAGCTAAATACTTTGGCGAGGTTGAAATTGTGGCTACTTCAAAAGAGAGCAATTTTACTTACATTCCTAAGGATTATACTATTCCTGCGGATGCCGCTTATTTCCACATCACTTCCAACAATACTATTTACGGTACGCAATTACAGGAATTCCCTAAATCGCCAATACCGGTGGTTTGTGATATGTCCTCAGATATTTTCAGCCGTAAAGTTAACGTGGCCGATTTTGGTTTGATCTACGCCGGTGCTCAGAAAAACATGGGTCCTGCCGGTGTAACCCTGGTTATTGTTAAGGATGATATTTTAGGCAAAGTTGACCGTAAGATCCCGTCTATGTTTAACTACCAGACTCAAATTGAAGGTGGTTCCATGTACAATACCCCTCCATGTTTCGCTATTTACGTATCTATGTTAACGCTTAGATGGTTAAAAGCAAAAGGTGGTGTGGCTGCTATTGAGCAGGAAAACATTACCAAAGCACGCGTATTATATGATGCTATCGACGCTAATCCGTTATTCAAGGCGGTAGCTGCTCCGGAAGATCGTTCAAACATGAATGTATGCTTTGTAATGGAAAACCCTGAGCTGGAAAAACCTTTCCTTAAACTATGCGACGAAAGAGGCATAATAGGTATAAAAGGTCACCGCAGCGTAGGTGGTTTCCGTGCCTCAATTTATAACGCATTGCCTTTAAGCAGCATTTTAGTGCTGATTGATGTAATGAACGAGTTTGCAGAAAGTAATAAATAATTTAGTGAATAGTGAGTTGAGAATGGTGAGTAGTTTACTGCTATTTAACCATTCACTACTCACCACTCACCACTCACACAAAAGACATGATCAAAATATTAGCTAACGATGGTATAGATCCAATTGGAAAGAAACTTTTGGAAGATGCCGGATTTTTTGTTGATACCAACAATATACCTCAGGATGAATTGCCTGAAAAATTAAAAGAATATGATGCCATCACCGTGCGCAGCGCAACCAAAGTTCGCAAGGCTTTAATTGACGCTGTACCTAATTTAAAAGTAATAGGTCGTGGTGGTGTTGGTATGGATAATATCGATGTAGAATACGCCCGGGAGAAAGGTTTAAGCGTTTATAACACACCTGCCTCTTCTTCATTATCTGTTGCCGAACTGGTATTTGCCAGTTTATTTGGCGCTGTACGTTTTTTGCATGACAGCAACCGCAAAATGCCGGTTGAAGGTGCTGCAAAATTCAACGATCTGAAAAAAGCTTATGCCAAAGGTATCGAGCTGCGTGGTAAAACATTAGGTATTGTAGGTTTTGGCCGTATTGGCAGAGAGGTAGCAAAAATTGCTATCGGCGTTGGTATGGATGTGTTGGCTTATGATCTTTTTGAATTTAACCCTGAGCTGGATATCGTTTTAGGTGGCGGTACTACTGTAAAAGCAGCCGTAAAAAAAGCAACGCTTGATGAAGTGATTAAAACAGCCGACTTTATTACACTGCACACACCGTTCATCGATAAAGCTCTTTTAGGCGCCGAAGAATTGGCTCAAACCAAAAAAGGTGTAGGCCTGGTAAACATTTCACGCGGCGGCTTAATTGACGAACTGGCCCTGATTGACGCTTTAAACAGCGGACAGATTTCATTCGCGGCTCTTGACGTATTTGATAACGAACCAACTCCTCGCGAAGAAATATTAAAACATCCTAAAATTTCCCTTACCCCGCATATTGGCGCTGCCACTAACGAGGCCCAGGAACGTATAGGTGTTGAACTGGCCAATCTGATCATTGACCATTTCAAAAAATAAAAAGTAAATACGAGGTTTACAATTAACACAAATAGCCGGGATCTGTAAATGATTCTGGCTATTTTGTTTTATAAGGTATGATTTTAGCTTTCTGAAGCAGCATATGTGGGTAAGCCACATTCTGTCAAATGAAAGGGCGAATCAATATTAATAATGAAACTTGGCTTATAGTTGATAGGTTACATCCTTCTCTGGAATAGTAACCGTATAGCCACTCTGCTTTAGGTCGTTAGCCAGTAACTGCATGCTCTGGGTTTCGCCATGTACCAGAAAAACGCTTTTGAGTTTTGATTTGTCCTGCTGCTTTACGTTCTCCATCAGGTCGTTATGATCGCCATGGGCACTCAGTACGTCGGTCTGTTTAATGGTGGCATAAACGGCCAGTTCGCGATCTTTAATGTGCACAATGGAGTCGCCTCGTAATAAACGGTGACCTAAAGTACCTTTGGCACAATAGCCTATAAAGAGGATGGTGCAGTAGTAATTTTGGATATTATAAAAAAGATGATCCTGGATACGGCCACCCTCCAACATTCCTGCCGAAGAAATAATAATGCAAGGCTCATAATAATTGGAGATCTGGCGGCTATCCTTTAAATTCTCTACATACGTAAGGTTTTCGAATTCAAATTCATCGCCTTTATTCTTGTAAAAATCCTGGGCATCCTGGTTTACCAGGCTATGGTATTTCCTGAAAATGCCGGTGGCCATAGTAGCCATTGGGCTATCTACAAATACTTTAACCGGAGGGAGAAGTCCTTCACTGAAGATTTTATTGAGCGAATAAACCAATGATTGGGTACGACCGATACTAAACGCTGGTATAATTAACCGCCCTTGTTCTTTGACACAAGCCTTATCAATAACCTCTATCAGGGTTTGCTCAACAGACTTATCTTTGGTATGATAGCGACCGCCATAGGTTGATTCAGAAACCAGGTAATCAACTGGAGGTAATTCCTGCGGATCGTTTAACACTGGGTAGTTTTTGCGGCCGATGTCACCGGTAAAAGCGATAGATTTTTCTTCACCATTTTCGATAACACGCAACACCGCTGATGCAGCACCCAGTAGGTGCCCAATCGGTATAAAAGTAAGCTCAATATTGCCGTTGATGCGGAAAGGCCGGTTAAAACCTATAGTAACAAAGCGGTCGACGGTATCCATTACATGCTTTTGCAGGTAAAGTGGTTGAGGACCTCCACCGCTATTAAATTTACCTTTACCGCGCTTCCTGCTGCCTTTATTGGCCTTATTCATGAAGATACTAACTGAGTCAAGCAATAAAAGCTCAGTCAGGTCGGCAGTAGGTGGAGTACATAGGATCTGTCCATTAAAACCCATTCTGATGAGTGTTGGCAAATTGCCTGAGTGATCAATATGCGCGTGCGTTAATATCACTACATCGATCTCCTCCGGGCGAAACGGAAAGTTCTCGTTATCCTGTATGCTGCGGTCTTTCTCGTAATCTAACCCGCAATCCACTAAAATCTTATATCGGTCAACTTCCAGCAAATGCATGCTGCCTGTTACCTGCCGGGCTGCCCCGTGTATGGTTAATTTCATTTTATGTTATACGTTGTACGTATGACGTTGTACATTTTTGTGTGTAATATAATAATTGAAAAGGCTATTTAAAAAGTCTAACGTGTTATGTAAAACGTCTAACCTTTACCATACCAAATAAGTGGTCTGTTAGCCGTTCTGTGCATCAAACTGCAACTGATTTAAATAGCGGTATAGGCCCTGTTCATTGCTAATCAATTCCAGGTGATTACCACATTCAATGATCTCGCCTTTTTCCAGCACAATGATCTTATCGGCTTCGCGAATAGTTGACAGGCGGTGTGCTATAATGATGGATGTTCTGTCTTTCATCAATTCTTCCAAAGCCTCCTGTACCAGCCGTTCCGACTCGGAGTCTAATGATGAAGTAGCTTCATCCAGAATCAATACTGAAGGGTTTTTAAGTAATGCGCGGGCTATAGCTATACGCTGGCGCTGACCACCAGATAGTTTAACACCACGTTCGCCTACAATGGTTTCATAACCATCAGGAAAGGAAGTAATAAACTGGTGAGCGTTGGCGCGTTTGGCAGCTTGTATAATATCTTCTTTGGATGCGCTTAAGCTACCATAGGCAATATTCTCGGATATGGTTCCTCCAAAAAGCATCACATCTTGAGGTACAATGGCTACCTGGTTGCGGATATCGGTAATGGAAAAATCAGAGGCGGGTTTACCATCAAACAGAATGTTGCCACTTTGAGGATGATAAAATTGCAGTATCAAGGATGCCATAGTTGATTTACCCGAGCCGCTTGGGCCAACAATAGCCACTTTTTGGCCAGCCGCCGCATCAAACGAAATACCCTTTAAAACGGTGAGTTCTGAACGAGAAGGGTAGGCGAATACTACATTTTCAAAAGCCAGATTACCTTTGATCTTTTGATCTACCTGGTTGTTGTTTTCAACCATATGTATGTCTTCACCTTGCTCAGCCAGTATTTCCAACACGCGTTCGCTGGCACCAACTGCTTTTTGCAGGTTGGCATACAGATCAGGGAAGGTACCCATAGCGGCTCCTACAAATATGGAGTACATGATAAAAGTGGTCAAATCGCCTACCAGGATCTCGTGGTGGCTCACCAGTACCGAACCATACCATATGACACCCACAAAGGTGCCAAACAAGCAAAATACAATGAACGATGCGAATATGCCGCGAAATTTGGCGCCCTTTACGGCTATGTTCACTACCATGCGTAAAATTTTATCATAGCGGGTAGCTTCGTAAGCTTCGTTCACAAAAGCTTTGACATTGGCAATACCCTGCAGGGTCTCTTCAACAATAGTGTTTGATTCGGCCAGCCTGTCCTGCGCCTGACGTGATAGTTTGCGGATATATCTTCCGAAAAATACAGCGAAGCCCACCAGGAAGGGGAGGATTGCCAGCAAAGCCAGGGTTAGTTTTATAGATACTACGGCCAGCAAAATAACACTGCCCACCATGATCACCAATTGCCTGATGATCTCGGCAAAGGTGGTGGTCAACGTATCCTGGATCTGTGACAGATCGGCCGATATGCGGCTGTTTAACTCACCAACACGGCGGTTGGCAAAAAAGTTCATAGGTAGAGTGATCAGCTTAAAATAAGTATCGCGACGGATATCGGCCAGTGATTTTTCGGCCACCTGTACAAACCAAACCACCCGGAAAAAGGAAACAAAAGCCTGGCCAAATAATAACATGAAGCCGGCAAGAGCTATAGCATTAAGGCTGTGCGGTAAATAGCTGTTAGGATATTTGCCTTGCGCGGCATCTATCAAAGCACCTAATATTTTAGGAAAAGCAAGTCCTACAAGGCTGGATACAAACAAAAATACCAATCCGGCTATAAATTTACCCCGGTAAGGTTTGATGTAATTAAGCAGCTTACGGATGTTTTGTATACTCTGTCTGTTAATTTTTGCCTTGGGTAATTCTGCTTCTGCTTTAGCGCCACTATTCAGTCGTCCTCTTGCCATGTATATATTAAAATTCTAAACTCTAAATTCTAAATCCGAAGTGAAGCACCTGGATCTAACTGCGCAAAATTACACCTTAACTTTACTTTTTCTGCTTATCAGAAATAAAATTGACGCAAACATGAAAACAATGATCAAAATATAGATGTATTGCATGGTGTGGGCCTTTTGAACGCTGGTCTTTAATGCAGCATTTTGCTGCCTTAATTTGCTGATCAGATTGACATAGTTTTGATTGATAGCTTCGGCCTCTTTAGAGTGGCTTTGGATCTGCCTTTGCTGAAATGCCCTGTATTCCAGCAGGATTTTAAGTTCCTTGTAAATATTATCGTCTGTTTTAACAATATCCATCAAAATATCGTTCGACCGGCGGATATCACCTTTGGTTTGAAATCCAAATATCCCTGTATGCTCATTGAGGCTTTGGCTATACTGGCCAAAACGTACTTTGCGCATATCCAGCATACTGTTTATTTTTTTTCGCTGTAGCTGATAAGCGATGGAATCGGCACTTACCTGCGCATTTGTTTGCGCTTGTAGGTTTGCAGCCATAAAAAAGATGAAACAAAATAATATAGTTGTCTTCATAGCATTATTGAAATTCAATAATCACCTTATCATTTAAATTTAAACCCAATAAACCACTGGCGTTACCTTTATTAATGGCTATCTCCAGATGGTCGCTTATACCAAACAGGCATAGCTTTTCTCCAACGGGCACTTCATTATAATGCCAGCTCAGGTGATTAATAGTTTCGTTCCGTTTAAAGTTCAAAACAAATTTACGACCCTGCTGTACGCTGTTGAAAAATTCCTTGGTAATATTGGTGATCACGTTTTGAAACGAATCGATATAAATAACTACGCCCTTGATCAGGTTTTTTTCGATAACTGGTTGCAGGTTCATCTTGTTTTCGATATCTTGTACAGGGAGGCCTATTTCGCTAAGCTTACCGCCTTTAGCCAAATGGCATGCCGCCTTTACAAAAATATCGGCCAGTGGAAAGTGTAAAAACTTGAGATCCTGCATAATGTTTATTTCAACGATCTCCTCGGGCGTTTCCTTAAACATCAGCGAAAAAATGCCATTGTCGGCACCAACAAAGTAGTGATTTTTATATTTTACAGCCAAAAATTTGGTGTGGTCATTATAAACGGTGTCAATACCAATAAGGTGTACGGTACCATCGGGGAAGTAGTAAAAACTGTTTTTTAGGATGAAGGCCGCCTGCTGTACATCAAAGGCGGCAACGTTATTAGTAATATCAACAATATTCACTGTGGGCAACAATTTGTAGATGCTGCCTTTTAATGCAGCCTGGTAAATATCTTTATCGCCCAAATCAGTAGTTAATGTTATTATTGCCATTAATTTTATAATATTTATTGCTAATCTTGTAGTAGCATTTGAAGCTACAAATATTCAATTTTTAATTCATAAAAATCCGTAACTAAAAATCAAATTAGTATTGAACGAGCTAAAGCTATCTATTGAAAATGTAAATCCGGCAGTATTGTGGGGGCCAAATAATGATCATTTTGAGATCATTAAGAAACAATATCCTAAGCTTAAAATAGTTGCACGTGGCAGCGAAGTTAAAATTCTGGGTGATGATCACGAACTGAATATCTTTCAGGAAAAATTCGATCATCTGCTACAACATGTAGAGAAGTTCGAAAACCTGAATATTACCGACCTGGAGCGTATCCTCGGTTCAAAAAATATAAACGCACCATCTGCTGATCCATCGGCTGATAAATTTGCCAGCGGCGAAGTGATTGTTTTTGGGCCAAACGGTGTAATGGTGAAGGCGCGCACAGCCAATCAGCGTAAAATGGTTGACTGTATTAATAAAAGCGATATACTTTTTGCCATAGGACCTGCAGGTACCGGTAAAACTTATACAGCAGTAGCTTTGGCGGTAAGGGCGCTTAAAAACAAGGAGATCAAAAGGATAATCCTGACCAGACCGGCGGTTGAAGCAGGGGAGAACCTCGGCTTTTTACCTGGCGACCTGAAAGAAAAGATTGATCCGTACCTAAGGCCCTTGTATGATGCGCTTGATGATATGATCCCTGCAGAGAAACTGAAGTTTTACCTGGAGAACCGTACTATTGAGATAGCACCATTAGCATTTATGCGTGGCCGTACATTGGATAATTGTTTTGTGATATTGGATGAGGCACAAAACGCCACCGACATGCAGCTCAAAATGTTTTTAACCCGCATGGGGCCATCGGCCAAGTTTATTGTAACCGGTGACGTTACCCAGATCGATCTACCTAAAAAACAACAATCGGGCCTACATACCGCCCTGCGCATATTAACAGATATAAAAGGAATTGAAATTGTTTACCTGAGCGGCGAGGACGTGGTGAGACATAAACTGGTACGTAAAATACTGGAAGCCTACGGTGATATACAATAGTAGATATGAGATATTAGATGTTAGATATGAGACACTTTGCTATGCGTCTTGCCTCTCACATAAAGTATCAAATTGATAGATTGAGATTATAGATTTTTGACCGATTTTGGTCTCACATCTCATTATCTCACATCTCAAATCTAAATCAAAGAATGAACGCAATAAAAGAAACTCATTTTAACTTACCTGGCCAAACAAACTATTATAAAGGCAAGGTACGTGATGTTTATACTATCGATAATAAATACCTGGCCATGGTTGTTACCGACCGCATCTCGGCTTTTGATGTGGTATTACCAGAGCCTATTCCATACAAAGGACAAGTACTTAATCAAATAGCAGCCCGCTTTTTAGAAGCTACCGCTGATATTGTACCAAACTGGGTAATATCTGTGCCTGATCCGAGTGTTACCATTGGTCGTATCTGTGAACCTTTTAAGGTCGAGATGGTAATTCGTGGATATTTGGCCGGTCATGCCTGGCGGGAATATAGCGCCGGTAAAAGACAAGTTTGCGGGGAAAGCTTACCCGAAGGTTTAAAGGAGAACGACATACTGCCCGAACCCATCATAACACCAACCACAAAAGCATCTGTTGGACATGATGAAGATATATCCAAAGCCGAAATATTGAAACAAAATATAGTATCGGCTGATGATTATGCTAAACTGGAAACCTACACCCAAGCCTTGTATAAACGCGGAACAGAAATAGCAGCCAAACAAGGCTTGATCCTGGTTGATACCAAATATGAATTTGGAAAGGTCGGCGACCAGATCTATCTGATTGACGAAATACATACGCCCGATTCATCGAGATATTTTTATAAAGAAGGTTATGAAGAGCGCCAACAAAAAGGTGAGCCACAGAAACAGCTTTCGAAAGAGTTTGTTAGAAAATGGCTGATTGAGAACGGTTTCCAGGGGAAAGATGGTCAGGTAGTACCCGTTATGACCCCGGAAATTGTACAATCCATTTCTGAGCGTTATATAGAGTTATACGAGCAGATTATCGGTGAGCCTTTTGTAAAACCAGATAATGAAAGCGTGCTTAACCGGGTTGAAACCGGCATAAAAGCAGCCTTAACAAATTTGTAGTTTTTAATTACCCGTAAAATTATCATATCTTAGCTTTCTAATTATTAATAAGAATGAAATTTACTGTCGATAAGCACGAGAAATATATCTTAGTGAAACTTAATGAGTCAAAATTAAACTCATTGGTTACGCCTCAATTAAAGTCTGAGTTGATATTGATCAATACTGAAGGTCAGCGAAATATAATTCTTGATCTTTCACAGGTAAAATTTGCAGATTCTTCTGGTTTAAGCAGTCTACTGGTAGGTCACCGTTTATGTAAAAATGCTACCGGATTATTTATCCTGGCAGGCTTAAATGATGCGGTAGCCCGTTTGGTAACTATATCACAATTGGATAATGTACTGAACATTGTACCCACAGCCGAAGAAGGTATCGATCTTATTTTTATGGAAGAGATTGAAAAAGAGCTGAAAAAAGAAGCAAGATAAGCCTTATGATTGTTTACCCTATATGAAATTTGAGGTAACAATATTGGGGAGCAGCTCCGCGACACCCATTTTTAACAGAAATCCCACATCACAGGCGCTCAATATCAATGAGCGCCTATATTTAATTGATTGCGGCGAGGGTACCCAGCAGCAAATGCTGCGTTTCGATATTAAAGCCAGCCGTATCGATCATATATTTATCAGTCATCTTCATGGTGATCATTATCTGGGACTAATAGGCTTATTATCGTCTATGCATCTTAACGGACGCAAAAAAGCGCTTTATCTTTTTGGCCCGGCTCCTTTGAAGGAAATTATTGATCTGCAGTTCAAATATTCGGAAACAACCCTGCAGTTTCCGTTAGAATTTACAGCCATTGACGCTCAAAAACCAGAAGTGATTATCAATAACAGCGATGTCATTGTGGAGACTATTCCGCTTGATCACCGTATTGCCTGTACTGGTTTCTTATTTAAAGAAAAGAAGCGTTTACGCAAGCTGATAAAGGAAAAACTGGAAGATCTGAATGTGCCTGTAGAGTACTATACAGCTTTAAAAAGGGGAAATGATTATACTTCGGCAAGTGGCGAGGTGTATAAGAATGATACCTTAACTATCGATTCTCAAACCCCGAAATCGTATGCCTATTGTTCAGATACGTTGTATAACGAGCAATATTTTGACCAGATCAGTAACGCTACGCTGCTTTATCACGAAGCTACATTTTTAAATGATATGCTTGACAGGGCAAATGACACACATCATACCACTGCATTGCAAGCCGGGAAGATTGCCTTAAAAACCCATGCCAAAAAACTGTTGATCGGTCATTTTTCTGCCCGATATAAAACCTTAAACGAGTTGCTCGATGAAGCCAGAAGTGTTTTTCCAGATACGGAATTAGCTATTGAGGGAAAAACATTCGCTATAGAATAGAATCAAGATATTAGAGTCAAGGATTAGGGCGACTCAGTGGGTTTACATGTAAACCCACTTTTTATGTAAAAGGCTATTTAATCACTTGATTCTAATGATATTCTTCTATCTCGATTCTTGACTCTAATCTCTTGATTCTAAAAGTTAATCTTTTTTGCCGCCAAAAACCGAGAAGCTTACATAGCGTTTTGGATGTGCTTTCAGATCAATGAACAGGTTATTGAGGTTATTGGATGCATCAGTAAGGTTTTTGTACATCTTATCGTCATTCATCAATAAGCCTAATGACCCCTGACCGTTGTTGATCTTGGCAATGGTTGCCTGCAGATCAGCCATGGCTTTATTGGCATTGTCTAAAGTTTGTTTAATGTTTGAGGCTGCTATATCGTTGCTAACTTTTTCAAAGTTGGCAGTCACACCGTTTAAATGAGCAGTACTGGTTTTTAAACTGCCTGATACTACCTCGGCATTGGTCAAAATGCCATTGATATGTCCTGATTGAGAAGCTACCAGGTTATCGATCTTTTTAGTAGTACCCTCCAGGGTTTGCAATGAGTTAGCAATACTTACAAAGCTGCGATCCACATTTTTTTGAAAGTTCGGATTCAAAATTTTATTGATAGCCGCCAATGAGGAATCCATTTTTGTTATTAGCATCTCGGCCTTTTTCTGGATTGGTTGCAAGCTTTCGGCCAGGCTTCCCTGTATGTCGGCTTTTAGCGTATCTTTATCTTCAGCAGCAATTTTACTGTTGCCCAGCTCAAAAACAATGGCCTTACTGCCTAAAAGATCGGTACTTGATAATTTAGCGAGTGTATTATTAGGTATAACATAATCCGGATCGATCTTAAACTCTACGATGGTGTGGCCATCAGGCTGCAATTTCATGCTGGAAACGCGCCCTATCTGAAACCCGTTAACCAATACCGGTTTTGCTAAGGCAAGACCTTCCACACTTCTGTAAACCGCATAATATTTATTGGAGCCCGAAAAAACATCATTGCCGCGCAAAAAACTATATCCTAATATCAATATAGTAATGGCGATGGCTGTAAGGGCACCTATTTTTGTTTCGTTTGAGATTTTCATTAAGTAGTGGTTTTCAGGTTAAATTTCTTCTGTTTTGAATCGTTGGTTGTTTTGTTTTACGTTATATTATATAACAGGCAAAGCTAAGCTATATTACTTTGAAACCTGCTCAACCTCGTTTTTAAAATTTGTTAAAGCCCTTACAATAGAATTGACGATCGCGTTTTGCCCATCCTCCGAATTTAAATACGCCTCATCATCAGGGTTATTAATATATCCTGTTTCTACTAAAACAGATGGCATAGAACTATGACATAATACATAAATGCTCTGGTCTCTTATGCCTTCACTTGGCCTGCCGTCTGTTTCTACAAACTCTTTATTAAGTAACGTTGCCAGATTTATACTTTGCTGCCTGAATTTTCTTTTATACTCGTTTGTTAAAATAATAGTTATTGGATCGTTAGGGTCTAAAGCTCCTCCATCAAGTTCAGATTCACCTTCAACCTGGTTCCTTTTGATCTCATTTTCTGCCTCTCTTGTACGCTTTAATGCATAAACCAGTAACAACACACCCTTACCTGAACGATCTGGAACCAAACTTGTTTTATAAACCGGTTTATGATGTTTGGTGCCTACCCTTCTGCTTACGCGTCTATCCGATAAAGAATTACAGTGTATCGAAATAAAAACATCTCCTTTATTCTCGTTGGCTATTTCAGCACGTCTTTCAAAAGAAACATCATCTTCAGTGCTGCGCGTGAGTACGGCTTTTACACCTGCCATATCTTTTTCTACAGCTTTTTGCAATTTTAACGCAATTGCAAGCGTTACATTCCTTTCAGTAGAATATTCGCCTGATGCACCATGTGAAAAGTGACCTACATTACTGGATGGTTTGCCTCCGTGACCGGCATCAACAATAATAGTTTTGATCTTGAAACCTGTGTTATTTATAACCGTATCTTTTTTTATGAAACCATAAGATGTGACCGGAAAATATGAAAGGAGTGCCAGCAATACCGATAAACTATAAATCAATCTTTTCAATGCCCTATTTTTCATTATTTTTGAACGCTGTTAACTTTATCTGCAAAAATACTATTCATAATCAATTTTGAAATCCACAACCTTCTTTTTTCTGCTTGCGATTATTTTAACGGTGAGTGTATTTTCTGCCGAAAGCAAAAATACATATAAAGGCTATAGCAGCAAACCTGTTAGAGATACTATTATTAAATTGGATACTATTAAGGACAAGAAACTGCTTAAAGGCAAAAAAAACACGCGTAACCCATCGCCCAAAAATTCCCCTGCTACAAAAACTGATACTACACAAAAGAAGGGTGATATCGAATCCGAAATAAAAGCTGTTGCCGAAGACTCTACCCATGTAGATAATGAACATGATATTTTATATTTATATGGTCGTGCCCGCGTTACTTATGAAGATTTCGAACTTGATGCCGACTATATTCGCGTTGATCGGAAAAATCACGTGATGTTCGCCCGTGGGAGCATTGATCCGCGTACACATCGTTATATAGGTAGGCCAATATCCAAACAAAAGAGTGAGAAACCGGTATCTTCTGATTCGCTGCTGTTTAATTATGAAACCAAGAAGGGAAAACTATATAACCCAGCATCAGAACAGGAGGGGAATTTTATATCCGGTGGGCAGGCAAAAAAACTCAATGAAACCGAAGTCGCCTATCGCAATGTCATATTCAGTACTTGTGATCTCCCATATCCGGAAACCCATTTTGGTGTTGTGATAACCCGTGGTATTGGCGAAAAAAACAGGATCATATCCGGCCCTGCATACCTGGAGATAGAGGGAATACCTTTACCGCTGGCAATACCATTTGGCTTTTTTCCGAAACCCAACCAACGAACATCCGGTGTTATACTACCCACTTTTGGTGAAGATCAACAACTTGGATTTAAACTCTCCAATTTTGGATATTATTTAGGGTTTAACGACTATATAGATCTGACGACCACAGCTACTGTATACTCCAAAGGATCATATGAATTAAATAGCGTTATGCGTTATTTAAAACGATATAAATATACCGGTAACCTGGCACTAAGCTTTGGATCGCACAATTATGGCCTGCCCGGTGATCCATCTACAAAAGACGTTCACATTGACTGGACACACTCCCAGGATCCGAACGCTAATCCCGGATCTACTTTTAGCGCATCGGTAAATGCCGGTACATCAGGGTTTTTCAGAAATACAAGGGGAACAGTCAACGTAAATACTATAGCTACAAGTAGTTTACGTTCGAGTATATCTTATGGCAAAACATGGGCGGGTACACCATTTAATTTAAGTGTGGGTTTGTCTCATAGCCAGCAGATAGACACAAAAACCATTACTATAGAATTACCAACAGTGGCCTTTGGTATGTCGTCTATAAACCCGTTTGATTCTAAGGACAGAGTTGGCGAGCAAAAATGGTATCAGAAAATTACCGTAAGCTACAACATGACAGCCACCAATAAAGTAAACAATATTCCGGAGGCTGAACTTTTTAAAAGCGAGACCCTTTCAAAACGTTTACAAAATGGTTTCCAGCATCAAATACCGGTGAGCTTAGGCCTTAACGTGCTGAAATACTTTCAGTTTAACAGTAGCATTAACTATACCGAGCGTTGGTATTTTCAAAGTATAACTAAAAGATTTGAACGCGGGAGTATCAGCAACTCCGATCAGTTGATCACGGACACTATCCCTGGTTTTAAACGTGCCGGTGAATACAGTGTAAGTACAGGCCTATCTACCAAATTGTATGGGCAGATCAACTTTAAGCATGGTAATTTAAAGGCTATCCGGCATGTGATGACACCATCCATAAGCTTTGGTTACCGCCCGGATTTTTCTGATCCAAGTTTTGGATATTATAAAACAGCGGTAAGCAATGCTACCATACCGTATCCTTACTCATCACAAAAATATTCTATTTTTGACGGGGCGGTTTACGGGGGGCCTTCACCAGGCAAGCAAGCCGGGCTTAATTTTAGCTTAGATAATACCATTGAAGCCAAGGTAAAAGCGAAGAGTACGGATACATCCGGTACCGATCGAAAGATAACCATTTTGCAGGGTCTGTCGTTTTCAACCTTTTACAACTTTGCTGCCGATACCATGAAGCTTTCGCCGATTACGTTTTCGGGGCATACCGCTATTTTTAATCAAAAATTAAGTATTAGCTTTCAGGGCAGTTTTAATCCATATGTGACGGTTGTTCGTGACTCTATCCAAAATAATAATATTGTAAGATATAGCCAGCCTATCAACCGCTATACATGGCAAGATGGTAAGTTTCCGCAATTGTCAAATGTAGGCATATCTATGAGTGGTAGTTTAAATTCAACAAAGGCGGCTGCACGCGGTACCCCAGGTGCGGTAAACGGCCTGGCTAACCTTACACCAACCCAATCCCAGCGTTTGGCCCTGGTGAACAGCGATCCAAATGCTTATGTCGATTTTAACGTGCCATGGAACATTAACTTTAACTACAGCTACAGTTATACCAACTCGTTAAACACGATTAGTACGAGTAATACGGTACAGATAAGCGGAGACGTGAATGTTTCGCCTAAGTGGAAGGTGCAATATTCCACTAACTATGACATCAAAGCGGGGAAACTGGGAAGCGCCACGTCGTTTTCTATTTATCGTGACCTGCACTGCTGGGATCTTTCCATTCAATGGATCCCTTTTGGTTATTTGAAATCATATAATGTTACCCTGAAGGTAAAATCGACTATATTGCAGGATCTGAAACTGAGTAAGCGAAATGATTATACCAATAGTGGAACTTTTTATTAATTGAAATGCTGGCAGAAATTATAACTATAGGCGACGAAATACTTATAGGCCAAATTGTTGATACCAATTCAGCCTGGATGGCTACCGAATTAAATCAAATTGGTATACGGGTAAAGCAAATATCTTCGGTATCTGATGATCGGGAACATATTTTGAAAGCTTTAGCGGAGGCTGCTAACCGTGTGGATATTGTTTTTATCACCGGAGGCCTTGGGCCAACAAAGGATGATATTACCAAAAAAACATTAGCAGAATATTTTAATGTTGAACTGGTTGAAGATCCTGATACGCTTGAACATGTAAAGGGGATTTTTGCCCGTTTTAATCGTCCTTTGCTTGAGGTTAATCGTTTACAGGCTTCAGTACCTGCTAATTGTAAAGTGATCTTTAATCAAAATGGTACAGCGCCAGGTATGTGGTTTTATGAAAATAATGTCACCTATATATCTATGCCGGGAGTGCCCTTCGAGATGATGTATATGATGACCGAGCAAGTACTGCCGAAAATTAAAGAGTTATTCAAGCTGCCTGTTATTATTCATAAAACCATTTTAACCGTTGGCGAGGGTGAGTCTTTTTTGGCGGAACGCATAGCTGATATCGAAGACGATCTTCCTGCACATATCAAATTGGCTTATTTGCCCAAATTGGGAATGGTACGTTTACGCTTAAGCGCGTTTGGTGAACATGAAGCGGATTTGCAGGAGCAAGTTGATCAATTTGCCAAAAGAATAATTGAAAGGATAGGAGCAGTTTTTGTAATAGATGAAGATATAGCCCTTGAAAAAGCTATACTGGATAAAATGGAGGCACAGGGTTTTACTTTATCTGTAGCCGAAAGTTGCACTGGCGGTTATCTGTCTCATTTATTTACCCAGCATCCAGGTTCTTCAACAGTGTTTTTAGGTGGCGGAGTAACTTATGCTTATGAATTAAAGGAGAGTGTTTTGGGAGTAAAACACCAAACACTACTGGATTTTGGAGCTGTAAGTGAACAAACTGTAAAAGAAATGGTGGAGGGCGCATTGAAAAATTTTAAATCGGATTTTGCCATAGCCATAACCGGTATTGCCGGCCCTGATGGAAGTACTGAAACTAAACCTGTTGGTACTGTGTGGATTGCAGTTGCTAACAAGCAAAAAATGTTAATAAAGAAATACACATTCGGTAATAAACGTCGTCAAAACATTGAAAGGAGCGCGGTAGCTGCATTATCAATGTTGAATACTTTACTCACATAAATTGTAAAGTACTGATCGAAATTCCTAATTTTGGGAGAGAAACTATAATTTTAGAATGGCCAAATACCAACTATTATTGCCAAAAATGGGTGAGAGTGTTGCAGAAGCAACTATAATTAAATGGACAAAAAATCCAGGAGATCATATAGACGCAGATGAAGCAGTAATGGAGATAGCAACAGATAAAGTTGATTCTGATGTTCCATCTCCCGTGGCTGGTAAACTTGTAGAACAGCTTTACAAAGAGAACGATGTTGTTCAGGTAGGATCGGTTATCGCTATTATTGAAACCGGTGAACCTGATTCAAACGAAGCCGAAACACCAGCAGCTGTACAACCTGTAGAAGAACAAAAAGCCGCCGAAGAACCGGCTCATATACTAACACCAGATCCTGTTGCAGAAACAGTGCAAAATGAAGAGTCATCTGTTTCGCCTGAATCCATAGCCATACCAGGCCTGGATCAACTGGAGAAAAAGAATATTTCTGCTGATGCCCCTGCATTTAAAAGTGAAGGACGTTTTTACTCACCATTAGTACGAAACATAGCCAGTCAGGAGGGAATCAGTACCGACGAACTGGATAAGATACCTGGAAGTGGTTCCGATGGACGCTTGACCAAAGATGATCTTTTAAGCTATCTTCAACATAAACAGAAGCCAGCTGCTGCTCAAAAAACAGAAGAGCCGATACAGCAACAAGCTCCGGTATCATTTAATGCTCCTGTCACTGCTTCTACAGGTACTTATACACCTCCTCCGGTTGTAGCTCCAATTGCTGAACCAGCTAAAGCGGAAGAAGCGCCGCCAAAGCCCGCTGCTTCAGTATCCGGTGCTGATGAAGTTATTGAAATGGACAGAATGCGTCGTTTAATAGCCGATCATATGGTGATGAGCAAGCAAACCTCGCCACACGTGACTTCATTTGTAGAGGCGGATGTGACCAACCTGGTATTATGGCGCGAGAAGGTGAAGAGCAGCTTTGAAAAACGCGAAGGCGAGAAAATAACCTTCACACCGATATTTATCGAGGCCGTTGTAAAAGCTATCAAAGATTTTCCGATGATCAATATTACCGTAAACGGTACCCAGATCATTAAAAAAGCAGCTATTAACATTAGCATGGCTACCGCTTTACCCAGCGGTAACCTGATAGTTCCTGTGATTAAAAAAGCCGATGAATTAAATTTATTGGGAATTACGAAAGCGGTAAACGATCTGGCCAACAGGGCCCGTATTGGTAAGTTGCAACCTGATGATGTAAAAGATGGCACTTTTACAATAACCAACGTTGGTTCATTTGGAAATGTAATGGGCACGCCTATTATTAATCAGCCACAGGTCGCTATTCTGGCTGTTGGGGCTATCAGAAAAAAACCTGCGGTAATTGAAACTAAAGAAGGGGACATGATCGCTATTCGCCACATGATGTTCCTGTCATTGTCGTATGATCACCGTGTGGTTGATGGCGCTTTAGGCGGATCATTTGTGCGCCGCGTTGCCGATTACCTCGAACAGTGGGATCCAAACAGAGCAATATAATTTAACTCATATATTATAACAAAGAAGCCGGGCAGTACCTGGCTTCTTCGTTTCGGTTAAGATTCGATTTATTCAGCGTTATATATTTACTTTATCAATTCAAAACCCCAGTCTTTTCCTTTATCAACGGCGGGCACCCCTTTAGCCATCCAAACGGGCATTGGTGCGCCTTTTAAAAAGTGGTCAAAAAACTGTTGCTCACGTATGGTAATATCCTTGCGATTTTGCCTTAGCACCAGGTTATGTGCTTCGCCATTGTATTGCAAAAGCCAAACCGGTTTACCCAGGCGGCGCAAAGCGGTAAACATTTCTATACCCTGGTACCATGGTACAGCGCCATCGGCATCGTTGCTCATGATCATTACCGGTGTTTGTACTTTAGGCAGCTGAAATAAAGGTGAGTTTTCTATATACAGCTCTGGTTTTTCCCATAAAGTCGCGCCAATACGGCTTTGTGTTTTTTCATATTGAAACTGCCTGTTTAAACCCGATTCCCAGCGGATACCACCATAAGCCGATGTCATGTTGGCTACTGGTGCACCCGCCCAGGCGGCAGCATACATATTGGTTTGTGTTATCAGATAAGCCACCTGGTAACCTCCCCAGCTTTGCCCCTGAATGCCGATGTGGGCTGCATCAACCCATGAGTTCTTTTTAAGCGATTCTACACCCGAATTGATATATTCTACCGCAGAAGCACCCGGATGCCCGGTTTGATAGCTGATATCTGGTGCAAAAACCAAATAGCCATTACTTACAAAAAATGATATAGGCAAACGGGAGGGAGTGGGAGCCGGAGCGATGTAATTAAAAAGCCCTTCGGATAGTTTTTCATAAAAGTACACGATCATCGGATACTTTTTACCCGGGTCAAAATCTTCTGGTTTATACAAAATACCTTCTGAATGATAGCCTTTAGGGGTTGTCCATTTTACCAGCGAGGCTGTTCCCCAGTTGTATTCGGCTTGCTGAGGATTGATATCGCTTAGTTTAGTCTCTTTCTTCAGATCAGTTGATACATACAGATCGGGAGGCAACTCATAGCTACCTTTAGTGTAAATGTAGGTATTGGCATTTTTAGCTTTTAACAGATCACCATAGCTCATCGGGATCATATTTACCTTTTCCGGAACTGAACTGCTCTCCGGATACTTGGTGTAATACCCCCATTGCTTATTTACCTCATTTTGTACTTGTAACCACATTTGCTGTTTTAGCGGAATAAACTTCTGTTCCGGATCAGTAATATCATAACGGATGATAAATTTGTTCTTGCGGCCTATGTCATTGGTAAAGTTGGTAACAGCACCTGTGGCCGGATCGATCTTCCAGATATCATAGCGGTCGTATATTAAAACTGCCTTGTCGCCTTGTAGCCAGCCTGCAAGTCCATAATCAGGGGCAAAATCCGGAACATCATTCAGCTCGTCACCCATTTTTGTTCCGATAGTAGCTGTAAGATTGCTTTTTTGACCATTGGCAATAGTATAACAAAACCAATTCTGCTGCTCCATATCAAACCAGATCACATATTTGCCATCGGGAGATATCCGGTACCTTGCCCTTGAGCTTGCATTAATAAGTCGTTTATTGCCACTTTTGGTATCTATCAGAATAGCCTGTTGCTTGGTGCCGCCTTGCCATTGGGCTTGTATGCGGGCACCTGTATCAGTTACCCCTAAAACGTAACGGGCGTCTTTGTTTTCGGCAACAAATACTTCCTGTATAGCCTTACTGCCCAATTGTAATGGTTTCGGTTCAATTTCATTCGGTTTTATAACGGCCAAGTAACTGCGTTTTAATTCCGTTTGCAGGTTTTTTAGTTGCTGAGGTTGCAGATAATCATCTTTGTAATTCCAGATATCCAGTTTAGCCACTTCAAAATCTACAATAGTAGTATCAGCCGGTTTTGGGATAGGAGCGGTTCCAAAAAACAGGTTGCTCCCGCTTTTACTAAAATAAACCTTGCCATCGCCGCTTATTGTCCAACGCTCCGGAATACCTTTTGATCCGGCTTCCGCTATAATTACCGCGCTGTCGCGGCTATTGGTATAATAATAAAGTTTAAAAGGCTTAACCAGCGCTTTTTCAGGGTTCTTCTCGGCTGTGAAAGCCAGTTGTTTACTGTCATCGTCGATGGTGATATTGCGGTAATTGCCGCGACCGGTACTAATAGTCTTGACAGTGTTTTTATCAATATCATAAACGTACATGCCCGATTTGACGTCTTTTTGCTTTGTTGGAGCTGTCACGGCAAACGCTAATAACTTTCCGTTTTTACTCAACTGATAATCGGTAGCGTATTTGAATGTGCGGGTTGTGTTTGTACCTAACTTGCTTACAGTTAAGTTGGAACCCTCATGTGTTGTGGGAGCTATGGTTGCACTTACGGCTTTTTTTGAAGTATCATTAGGTAGTGGTTTTTTTATGGTATCAGCAGCGGCGAGGTAGGCTACAACGGGTGCATTCGCTGAGAGCTTGAACGACCGGATAGCGGGCACTTTTGTAACGGATTGTGAGCCGAGTGTAATGATGCCCAGCGTATCTTTGGGGAAATCGGCCTGTTTTTTCTTTTTAATTTTAGCTTCACGAATGGCTTTATAAAAAGGCCTGATCAGGAACGTAACAAATTTGGAGTCGTTACTGAAACTGGCAGTATCAGCACGGGGGATCCTTACTTTAGTAGTATTAGTGGCATTGGTAATCACCAGCTCAGCATCTCCTTGCTGTGGTTTTACTACATAAAATATCCATTTACCATTATTGCTGATGTGTTGATTGCTGATACTTTGCCATCCGTCAAAAACGGTATTATCTAAAGGTTTTTTGGCTGTTTTTTGAGCGGATACATTAAGAAAAATGAAAATCGAAAATAGCAGGAGTAGGGTTTTGTGCATAAGTAACTTAAGTAAGAGTTAAATATGCTAAAAACAGGGCATTTATAAAAATTAAGCCACAGGAAAGTTACAATAAAGCTGAAAGCAGAAGGCCCAAAGCGTAAAGTGATAGACAATTATCCCCTCCGGGTCCCTTTCAGGAGTTCCGGTGAGTGATAAGGCCAATATTTCAGCGTTCTATGCGAGAGACCCTGAGGGAACTGTGAAAATTTAGATCATCGCTTTATTCAAGGCTTTAATAGCTTCTTTAAAATCTTCGCGAGCTATCAGGAACTGGATGTTAACCTTGCGTAGGGCGAAACCACAGCTTTTGATGTTGATGCCTTTCTGAGCCAAAGCCGTTGCAGATTTAGCCAGCAAACCGGGTTGATCCATATTGGAGCCTATAAGACAAACCATCGCCATTTTTTCCACAGTTACTTTCTCATAATCGTTTTCAAGCTCCTGTATTAGCTTTTTATTAAAATCCTTATCCCATATCACAATCGAGATACTATTGGCGCTGGTAGCTTTAAAAGTATAGCTTACACCGAATTTATAGAACAGCTGCATAATGTGGAAATCAGTGCCTACGTTACCTACCATGGATGGATCGTAAATGTCGATCATCATAACACGTTCTGTGCCTGTAATCACCTCAACCCGTTTTTTGTCGCAGATATATTCGCGGGTTATCAATGTACCCGGGTGCTCCGGCTGAAAGGTGTTTTTGATGCGAAGATCGATGTCATGGATCTCCAATGGTTTTGATGCTTTGGGATGGATAGCTTCCATGCCCACGTCTGCCAGCTGATCGGCCACATCATAATTGGTATTACCTACCGGGAAGCAGTTTTCGACCCCAACCAATTCCGGATCGGCTGTGCACAAGTGATATTCTTTATGGATGATGGCTTCCTCCGGTTTAACGGCTACCGCTATCTTACTAAAAGTAACCTCCGAATAACCCCGGTCAAATTCCCGCATAATACCTTCTGTACCTTTGGTATAGCCGGTTACAATAGTTATAGTGTTCTCAAAATCAATATGCTGCAGATCTTTCTTAATGCGTTGGTCGATGGTGAAGGAGCGATGGTCATGAAAGCCGCTCAGGTCAACAAACGTAGCATTGATACCCATGTTTTGCAGGATATTGGTAAAGTTAAAAGCTGAATGGCTTTCGCCGATAGATGCCAGGATCTCGCGGGCGGCCAGCAAAACATCGTCTTTATTTACATAACCCGAAGCCAGGATATTAGCTATGTTTTCCAGATAGGTTTGTGCATCCTTAAGGCGTTGCTCAATAAATTTATCGGCCTCGGCGATATTCAGTCCCAGGCTCTCGTAACTTTTATTGATCTGTTTTAGTTTTACGATCAGGGCCTTAAGTGGTTTGTGAAAATCTTTATAAGTAGCCAGTTTATGATAAACGCCCGGCGCACCGGTTTTTTTGTTTTCGAGCAGGAGATTGGTTACCCCCGAAAAGGCCGATACAACAAAGATGCGGTTATACAATTGCTGTCCGGAACGTTCAAATAGGATGATGTTTTTGATCACATCATTTAAGGCGGTCATAGAAGTGCCGCCGATTTTTTCGACTGTTAACATTTTTAAAAATAAACGCTTTTAGCGCACGAGTGCCAAAACTGTACCACCCATAAAATAATGGCTTTTTAGTTTGATATGGCGCGTTTAAGGAATTGGTTTTTAGGTTATTATATTTATGTAAGTTATTTAAGCAGGTATATCAATATGATATACCTGTTATCAAAATAAAATATGTTTTATGAGGGGCTATTCGTCCTTCTTGTAAAGATCGCCAGCTTTTTCGGCCGAAAGTTTAATACCCTTGATCATGGCTGAACTGAAGCCATTATGCTCCATTTCATTTAAACCTGCAATAGTACAGCCACTTGGTGAGGTTACCTTATCAATTTCCTGCTCGGGGTGGGAAGCCAATTGCAGCAGCAGATCGGCAGCGCCTTTGGCGGTCTGAGCTGCCATTTTTAAGGCGTCATGAGCATGGAAACCTATCTCGGTACCGCCTTGCGAGGCCGCACGGATAGAGCGCAGGAAGAACGCTATACCACAGGCGCAGAGTGCGGTTGCTGATGTCATGAGCTCTTCATTGATCTGGATACTCATGCCCACCGTATCAAAAAGGGATTTTACCAGGTTTATATTTTTATTGGTGCCGTTATCCGTAGCAATGCAGGTCATAGAATGACCAATAGCAATAGCCGTATTAGGCATTGCCCTGATTACCTGTACATTCAGATCAAGCTGTTGACGGATATCGTTACAAGTAACCCCGGATATTACAGAGATGATCAACTGCTTTTCGGCTTTTATAACGGGCCTTATTTCATCCAGCAGTTTATTGAGCTGTTGAGGTAATACCGCTAAAACAATAATATCGGCTTTTTTAACGGCCTTGGAATTATTATCGGTAGTGTGGTACCCTAATTGGGTGTACTCTGCCAGGGCCGATACATTCCGGCGTGTGAGGGAAATTTGCTGGGGCTTGCAAATATTTGCTTTTACCAACCCTTTGGCTAATGACAGCCCGATGTTACCAGAGCCTAAAATGGCTAAATGCTGTGATGAATTCATGCGTTTTTACTTAAACGTGTTCCAAATGGTTTATTTTCTTTTAATTGTCCCAGGTCGTCTGATTTGCCTATGATCACTGCCTTTACGCCACATGCAATGGCGGTAAAAGCATTATCAAGCTTAGGCAACATGCCACTATGTATAATACGCTGGATCTTTAGTTCTTCATAACGTACCGGGTCGATCTCCCTGATCAGTGAGTCCTCATCGTTAATATCCTGAAGCACACCCTTTTTCTCAAAGCAATAAATAAGTGTGGTTTCATACAATGATGATAATGACACGGCCAATGCCGAGGCAATAGTATCTGCATTGGTATTTAATAATTGCCCCTCACCATCATGCGTCAATGCGCAAAAAACTGGGGTGAAGCCCGCCTGCATCAAACGACTTATATTTTCTGGGTTGATGGAGTTTTCATCAATATCGCCAACAAAGCCATAATCAATAGTTTTTACCGGGCGCTTTTTGGCCAGGATAAAATTGCCGTCAGCCCCGGTAAGGCCAATAGCGTTATTACCAAAACGCTGTAATTGCGCTACTATATTTTTATTGATCAGACCTCCATATACCATGGTCACAACCCTTAGTGTTTCAATATCGGTAATGCGCCTGCCATCAACCATCTTTGCTTCGATGCCTAATTCTTCGGCAATTTGAGTAGCAACCTTGCCTCCGCCATGTACTAATATTTTAAAACCATTCAGTCCTTCAAAATCTTTTAGAAAATGATACAGATTTTCCGAGTTATCAATTACGTTTCCTCCGATTTTTATGATGTACAAGCTTTTATTTTCTTGTAACTGTGTAGAATTTGCTGAATCCGTATCAGTTTTACCCATTATTAATAGTAATATAGCCGTCTTGATGTTAATTTCCTATTAAATTAAACAGGAATCTGCTAAAAATATGAATTTATAGTGTATTTTATTCAAAAAATGTTAAAAAATGATTAAAGTATTATCTGCGTAACTTTACAATTTGATTATGAAATAATTAGTAATATTGAAATTTTAAGGCATTAAACTTGTAACAAAGTTTTCCTATGGATCAAAAAAAAGGTACAAAACCCCGTGTAGTTATTATAGGTGGAGGATTTGGCGGACTGGAATTAGCCAAAAACCTTAAAAAGGCACCCGTAGATGTGCTTTTATTAGACAAACATAATTATCACACTTTTCAGCCTTTGCTGTATCAGGTGGCAGCTGGTGGTATTGCTGCCGATTCGATTGGCTTCCCTATCCGGAGAATATTTACCAAACAGGACAATTTTAGGTTTGCCCTGGCCGAAGTGGAGCGCGTAAATCCGGAAAATAATACACTCACTACTAACATAGGTACTATCTATTTTGATTACCTGATCATAGCAACAGGATCAAACACTAACTTTTTTGGAAATAAGGAAATAGAGCACTTTGCTATGCCTATGAAAAACATCCCAGAGGCATTAAATCTGCGCAGCCTGATCTTGCAAAATCTGGAAATGTCGTTAATTGCCAAAGATCCTGAGGAGAAGGCAGCTTTAATGACTTTTGTTGTGGTAGGGGGCGGCCCAACCGGTGTGGAACTTTCAGGCGCTTTGGCCGAAATGCGCCAGTTGATACTCATGAAAGATTATCACGGCCTGCGTAAACACAATATGAAAGTTTACCTGGTGGAGGGTAAACCAGAATTGCTTGCAGCGTTTTCGCCCGGCGCATCTGCAAAAGCCAAAAAGTTTCTGCTGGATATGGATGTAACCATATTTAATAGCGTGCATGTACAAAGTTATAATGGCACCGAACTTAAAATAGATGATGGTACTATCATACTAACCCGTAACGTTTTGTGGGCAGCAGGTGTAAAAGGAGAAGTGCCCGGCGGAATGCCTGAGACTTCCATCACCAAAGGCAACCGTATTCAAACGGATGGCATTGGCCGGGTAAATGGCTATGCCAATATTTTTGCGATTGGCGATGTATCAGCAGTAATTACCGCCGATACACCAAATGGACATCCTGGGGTGGCGCAGGTGGCCATACAGCAAGGAAGACATCTGGCAAAAAATCTGGTTCGTATAATTAATGGTGAAGGTACAATTCCGTTTAAGTATAACGATAAAGGATCATTGGCTACCATCGGCAGAAACAAGGCCGTTGCGGATATTGGCCGGATTCATCTGCAGGGATTTATTGCCTGGGTTATATGGGGAGCGGTTCACATTATGTCACTGGCAGGTTTTACCAATAAAGGAACTATATTTTTTAGCTGGGCCATATCCTACTTTACTAAAAATAGTGATAACCGCTTGATCATCCGTTATTTTGATATTAAAACCAGGGCGATAGATCCGGAGCCAAAGTAAGATTGGTTAAAAAGGGAATTTATCTGTATAAGCCTTTACGTGATGTGGGAATTCTTCCTGGTAAAATGGATAGGAAATCCCTTCAATTGAAATATCAAATTGATCATTATCCATTCCGGAAATAGAGGATGCCAACCCTTTTATCTCATAACCGCTTTTATCACATACACTTAAATCGGGTATCATCCGGATAGATATCAATTTATCTTCAGGACAATCTGTAAAATCTACCTTGTTTTGTAAACAATAGTTCTTGAAAAACTGGTATCCTAATGTTGGGTCGATAAATTCAACGCGCCCAAATACCACACCCATAGGAGCGTCCGCGTTTTCGAGCCGAGAGGTACCTATTTTAACTTTATCAAGCAATATATCATAAACCTTACCCATATCGAGTTAAAGTTAAAGACTTTCCAGCATCTGCTTCAGCACTGCTTGCGCCGCCCAAACACGATTCCCTGCCTCATGAACTACTACCGAGTTTGGCCCGTCCAGTATCTCATCTGAGAGCTCCAGATTGCGGCGTACAGGTAAGCAATGCATTACCTTGGCATCGTTAGTAAGTTTTAGCTTTTCATTGGTCAGCATCCATTCCTCATTCTTACCAAGGATATTACCGTAAGGCTCATAGGCCGACCAGTTTTTTACATAGATAAAATCAGCACCGGTTAATGCTTCGTCCTGATCACAAGTAATATTTGCGCCCTGAGTAAAATCGGCACAAAGCTCATAGCCTTTAGGTTGGGCAATGGTAAAATCAACATCGGCCTTACACATCCATTCCGCGAAGGAATTTGGTACAGCCTGCGGCAACGGTTTGATATGCGGAGCCCAGGTTAATACTACCTTTGGCCGAGCTGTTGTTTTTAATTCTTCAATAGTGATCAGGTCGGCCAGGCTCTGTAATGGATGACGGGTAGCTGATTCCAGACTTACAACCGGTACTTTACAAAACTGAACGAACTTATTGAAAATCATCTCGCTATAATCCTCTTCGCGGTTCCTTAAGCCAGGAAACGAGCGTACGCCAATGATGTCTGCATACTGTCCCATAACGCCCGCGGCTTCGCGGATATGCTCTACTGTGCTGCCATCCATAATTACGCCGTCACGAAGCTCTAAAGCCCATCCTTCTTTATCAATATTAAGCACCATCACATTCATCCCCAGGTTAAGGGCTGCTTTTTGAGTGCTCATACGGGTGCGCAGACTTGGGTTTAAAAATATCAATGCCAGAGTTTTGTTTTTACCCAGATCCTGGTTAGCATACGGATCTTGTTTAAGCGTCAAGGCTTCCTTTACAAGAGCATTGATATCGGCAACATCGTTTACAGAAGAGAATAGTTTCATGGACTTTACTTAATATAATTTAATATAAAGTCTCCCCTTTAGGGGAGATTATTACATGAGAGCTTCGCCGTTTAGAGGGCGCTCAATTATTGGTTTAAAACATTTACAAAAGCCTCTAAAAATCTGTCGGCATGTGCTTTGGTCAAATTTAAAGCAGGTAGCAACCTTACCACGTTTGGTTTGGCTTCACCAGTAAAAATACGGTGTTTAAATAAAAGATCTTTACGCACGTTTGACAGCTCCTCTGGTAGTTCAATACCGATCATCAGGCCCCGACCGCGTACTTCTTTAACCTGTTCAAGCTTATTAAGCTCCTTGATCAGGTATTCGCCAATGGTTGCCGCGTTTTGCATCAGGTTGTCCTGCTCCATCACTTCCAATACAGCTAACCCAGCGGCACAGGCCAAATGGTTGCCACCGAAAGTAGTACCCAGCATACCATAAGCGGGCTGTATTTTTGGTGAGATAATAATGCCACCAACCGGGAAACCATTACCCATGCCTTTAGCCATGCTATAGATATCGGCATTAACACCGGCAAAATCCTGGGAGAAGAATTTACCGGTACGCCCATAACCACATTGAACAGAATCGGCTATAAAAACGGCATTATGCTGGTCGCACAAGGAACGGATCTTTTGCAAAAAGCTCTCAGGCGCCACTTGTATACCGCCAACGCCTTGTATACCTTCGATAATTACCGATGATATTTCGTTCCCATGATCGGCAAAGGCTTGTTCTAACGCAGTATCATCCGCCCATGGTAAAAATATTACGTTATCGGTTTCATTGATAGGTGCTACGATCTTAGGATTGTCGGTAACAGCGACGGCTAAAGAGGTACGACCGTGAAATGCTTTTGTAAAAGCGATCACCCTTTTTTTGCCGTTATAGAATGAGGCCAGCTTTAAAGCATTCTCGTTGGCCTCGGCACCTGAATTACACATAAACAGCTGGTAATCATCCTTACCAGATACTTTACCTAATTTGGTTGCCAGTTCTTTTTGAATAGGGATTTCGATAGAGTTAGAATAAAAACCCAACTGATGTAACTGATCCTCCAAACGTTTTACATAGTGAGGGTGGGTATGGCCGATGGATATTACCGCGTGTCCCCCGTACATATCCAGGTACTCGTTTTCGTGATTGTCATAAACCAGGCTGCCCTGGCCTCTTACTATATTTATTGGATTAACAGGATATACGTCGAATAAATTCATATTATTTAAGCTAAAAGCAGAAGGCTGAAAGCAAAAAGCTTTTTACTTCCGTAGTGTTTTAATAAGGCCGATCAGCATCGCCTTTACTTCGTTAATTATTGTATTTGTTTGCTGATACAATTGTTCGTCAATATATGATAGATCCCGGCACATTAAGCAGCAATACTCTAATTCATGTGCTGAACCCAATGCCTGGTCTAAGAAGCGTGCAAAATCAGCTTCTGTATTTCTCCCGCATCCTTCCACAATATTAAGTGGAATGGAATATGAGGCCCGCTTAGTTTGACTCATCAAATCATATTGTTCACTTTTGGGGAATTTAGGAAGTAGTGTTAAGTAGATGAACATATTAAGTTCATGCGCCTTTTTCCATACTTCATATTTTTTATAATCCCTCATATTATTTTAGTGGCAACAGCTTTTAGCTTTAAGCTTTCTGCTTTCAGCTTAAAAAGCCGTCGCCTTAAGTCGTAGCCCTGCGCGCTCATCTAAGCCAAATAACAAATTCATGTTTTGTACTGCCTGGCCAGAGGCGCCTTTAAGTAAATTATCCAGTATGCTAATAATTAATAGTTTACCCTCGTGTTTACTCACTTGAATAAAGCATTTGTTGGTATTTACAATTTGTTTCAGATCGATATTTTTATTGGTTACATGGGTAAAAGGATGACCTTCATAGTAGCTTTTATAAAGTTCCAAAGCCTTTTCTTCACTCAGATCGCTGTCTGTATAAATAGAAGCTATGATACCACGTGTAAAATCGCCGCGATAGGGTATAAAGTTGATGGCTTTATTGAAATCGCCTTGTAAGTGTCTTAATGACTGACCTATCTCGTTTAAGTGCTGGTGATTAAATGCCTTGTAAACAGATAGGTTATCATTTCGCCAGGTAAAGTGAGAAGTAGGAGCCAAACTTTGTCCCGCACCCGTTGAACCGGTTGTTGCCGCCACATGTACCTCGTTGTTCAATATGCCTTTTGAAGCCAGTGGTAATAAGCCCAATTGCAAACAGGTAGCAAAACAGCCCGGATTAGCAATATTATCAGCTGTTTTTATGGCTTCACGATTTAACTCCGGTAATCCGTATACAAAGTTTTTGTTTTTGAATTTTGAACTTTGCGTTAAACGGAAATCTTGGCTCAGGTCAATTATCTTAATATGGTCAGGTATAAATGTCGATTCCAGGAATTTCTTAGCATCGCCATGACCAACACACAAAAAAAGCACATCGATGGCAAATGACAATTCACCAGTAAAACGAAGATTGGTATCACCAAAAAGATCGGTATGAACTTCGTAAACGTAATTACCCGTATTACTATTGCTGTTTACAAAAGCTATCTCCACATCCGGGTGATTGATCAATATACGCAGCATTTCACCGCCAGTATATCCCGCACCACCTATAATTCCCGCGCGTACTTTATTTGATGTTGATCCTGTCATGATTGGTTGATGGATAAGAATATAAAATAAATTCCAGATCGCTCCGGTCGTTATTACTGATAAAGTGCTTTTGACCAGGTAAAATCTCTATTCCTTGTTCTGGCTTTAACTCGCTCACATTGCCGTCGATCGTGAAAGTGGCCCTGCCTTTTAAAATAAAGAACACCTGTGTGGCTTTTTCGTGGTAATGTAACTGCTCGGCGGTATCCGGCGGCATTAACTCCTGTTTAACAGACAATGCCTCGGTATCAATAAAAGTCCAGCCGTGGCAGTCATCGCCCCAATTATAATGCTTTAAACATTCGCCTTTTGAAAAAGCTGTATTAATCATTCTGTGATTGATTATTAACCTTATGATAGATCATGACCTGGTTGCCAAATATTTTAGAGAATCCCTTAACATCCTCACCCGACCATGAATTGTTCATTTCGCCATAGCTGCCAAATTTGTTCGACATCAGATCATGTTCCGACTCGATGCCTATCACCTGGAAACGATATGGGTGCAGTTGTACAAATACCTTGCCGCTTACGTTTTGCTGGGTATCGGTTAGAAAAGCCTCCATGTTACGCATGATAGGGTCGTGAAACTGTCCTTCGTGCAGCCAGTTACCATAGAAGGCCGACAATTGGTCTTTCCAGGTCAGCTGCCATTTGGTCAACACGTGTTTTTCTAAAGTATGGTGGGCCTTGATGATCACCATTGGAGCGGCGGCTTCAAAACCAACACGACCTTTAATGCCAATGATGGTATCGCCTACGTGAATATCCCTGCCTATGCCATAGGGCTGGGCAATAGCCTGTAAAGCCTGTATCGCTTTTGTTGGATGGTCAAATTTTTCGTTATCGATACCCACCAATTCGCCTTTTTCAAAAACAAGCTCCAGATTTTTTACTTCCGATTCGGTAACCTGGGTAGGCCATGCCTCTTCAGGTAACCCCAGGTTAGAAGTAAGGGTTTCTTTACCACCTACCGATGTTCCCCAGATACCTTTATTGATGGAATACTTTGCTTTTTCAAAGTTCATATCAACACCATGTTTTTTCAGGTACTCGATCTCTTCCTCACGGCTCAGTTTTAAGTCGCGGATAGGGGTGATGATTTGCACCTCGGGAACCAGGATGTTGAAGATCATATCAAAACGTACCTGGTCGTTACCGGCGCCGGTACTGCCATGTGCTACAAATTCGGCGCCTATTTCTTTGGCATAGTTAGCAATAGCGGTTGCCTGGCTAACACGTTCTGCACTTACCGAAAGTGGGTAGGTGTTATTTTTTAAAACATTACCATAAATCAAAAAGCGAACACAGGTATTGTAAAAGTTTTTGGTTTCGTCAACCACGTGGTGCGAAGTAACGCCCATTTTGTAGGCACGCTCTTCAACCCCTTTTAACTCTTCGTCGCTGAAGCCACCGGTATTTACAATAACCGAGTGAACTTCATAACCAAGATCCTGTGTTAAATAAATACAGCAAAATGAAGTATCTAAACCTCCGCTGTACGCTAATACTACTTTTTTCTTCATATCTTTTTAAGGTGAAAGGTAAAAGGCGAAAGGTTAAAGGTTTTCGCCTCTTAAAAATTTTATAAATCCAATTAACATAGCTTTCACTTCATTAATTGCGATGTGCACTTTGTCGTAAATTTCTTTTGGGATAAACCCAAGGTCATAAATTAAATAACAGGTATATTCTACCTCGTGGGCCGAGCCCAAAGCATTATCCAAATAATGAACAAAATCTTTGTCTGTATTCCTACCACAACCTTCCACAATATTTAACGGAATTGAATAGGTTGATCTGCGTAATTGATTTGTTAAGGCGTACTGTTCTTCACGGGGCATAATGGGCAACACATCCGCATATACTTGCTTGGTTAGCAAATGTGATCTTTTCCAAATATCCAATTTTTTATAATCTCTCATTAGTTTTGCCTTTCGCCCTTAACCTTTCGCCTTTTACCTTTTACTAATCATTATCATGATGGATCCTTTTCTTGATGGCATTTTCTATACGCTCGAGCAGGGTAGCTTTGTGGGTGATCCTTTTCATCTTTTCTTCGTCCTGCTTTTGTTTTTCGGCAGGATCAAACAGCATAGCGGTGCACATGCAGTTTTTGCGCTCCTTACTCATCAAAATATCATAGTTAACGCAGCTTTTGCAGCCTGCCCAAAAGTTCTCGTCCTGGGTAAGCTCGGAGTAGGTAACGGGTTCGTATCCCAGTTCGGAATTGATCTTCATTACAGCCAGACCTGTTGTTAAGCCGAATATTTTAGCCTCCGGATATTTAGTTCTGGAAAGCTGGAAAATACGGTGTTTAATAGCTTTTGCCAGGCCAGCTTTACGGAATTGTGGATTAACAATAAGGCCCGAGTTAGCCACAAAATCGCCATGGCTCCAGGTTTCAATATAGCAGAAACCAGCCCAGGTGCCGTCTTTATGCAGCGCTATAACGGCCTTGCCTTCCAGCATTTTATTGGCTACGTATTCTGGTGAGCGCTGTGCTATGCCAGTGCCCCTTGCTTTGGCCGATTCAGCCATTTCAACACATATTTGAGGTGCATAGTCTACGTGTTGAGCGGTAGCAACCTGAATATCAAAATCTTGTATGGTCATTAAAATAGATATTACCGTTAAATTAATTGGCTTTAAAGCCTTAATAATTAGATGGTTTATAAAAGAATAAGTTTAAAAACTTTCTTCTTTCGAGGGGTTTTGTTACAGGAAATCAATTCAAACCCTTGGCATATAGGGCCTTCGTCGGGGAGGGCAGCATAAAAAAACAGTTGAAACCAAAGCAGCGGCAGCTGGAGCAAATGTTGCTCTTATTGCGGGCTTATTTAAGCTTTGTAGATTCATTTTTTGTGGGTATTACTGTGTTTTTAATTTGGGTGCAAATTATTGCATAAATTTTTACTTATGCAAGAAAAAAATGATTTAATAACGATAAGATTATATTCCGTTTTTTGAAAGATATAAAATACTGATGATCAGATAACATAACTTCGGGCTTTTTAAACCTCAAATTTTAACACTTTTTAACAAAAAACAGGGTAAAAACGAATTGCTTTTGCTCTGTTTAACTAAAGTTTAATGCCATTTTAACACTTTTTAACAAATTTTTGATGGGTTTTGAAAGCTTTAAAAAGTATTGACCAACTAACATTTAGATAAACATACCAATCGGTTAGTTTTTGGAGACTGGGTTACTTTAACTAAACAGCCCGGTCTCTGTTTTATTGGAGAACCGGGCCGTTATGATTTAAGTATATTTGATTTTTTTCAGGTTTCAAAGTTTGGTTTCCCGATCATGCAGATGGAAGGCTTTGATGATCGGCAGTTTATTTTTTCTCTTCAAATTTATCCAGAACAAATCTCAGCTTCCTGTCTGGATCTTGTACGCTTTCGGCAAGCAAGGTAACTTTGCCACCTTTGCCTTCAATAGTGAGCACATAATCTTTCTCACCGCCACCGTCCTCATCACTGATGGTGGTATTGATTACCGATTTTCCTTCCTTAAAAGGCGTTTTCCAATCGCAGGTGTTTGATTTGATGGTTCCTTTCAGGGTTTGTTTGCCGTTCTCGATATTAACCGAAATGTTTTTATCGATGATCTCGATAACCGTTTGCTCATCGACAGCCCGATCCAGGTTGTTACTACCATCCAGATGTTCGGTTTTTGAAGTTGCCAGGCTTAATTTTTTGTCGCATTGTGCCAGACAGGCGGCGCTGCCGGCTAATAGTAGCAGCAGCGCGATAATGGTTGATTTCATGGTTTTTACTTTATTTAATTTGAAACTTAAATAAAGATAAGTGTTTTAAATAGTAATATGCAATACATAGTACTAGTTAATAAAATAAAAACAATAACTATCTGATAATGAATAGATAATTTATTCAGTGCGTGTTTATTTAAATGAGAAAACGCTGATTATCGCTTACTTACAATATCATTAATGATCATGTCGGCGTGGATACGCGAGTTTTCGATAAACCAGAGGTGAGTATCTAATCCGCCGCAAACTACACCGGCAAGGTACAGGCCTGGCAGGTTGGTCTCCATGGTGTCGGGGTTGTATTGGGGAATGAATTTATCTTCCGACAGTATAATGCCCAGTTTCCTAAGGAAATCAAAATTGGGTTTATAGCCCGTCATTGCCATTACGTAATCATTGGGGATCGTTACCAGTCCATCAGGTGTCTGGATGTCAACCTCATACTGGCGGATGGCCTGCAAATTGGAGTTAAAGTATGCCTTGATGCTGCCTTCTTTAATACGGTTGATGATATCGGGCCGTACCCAGTATTTCACCCGGTTACTTACTTCGCTGCCGCGGATCACCAGGGTAACTTCGGCGCCTTTGCGATAAGTTTCCAACGCCACATCGATAGCCGAGTTGCTGGAACCTACCACCACCACTTTTTGCAGGGTATAAAAATGCGGATCCTGGTAATAGTGCTTTACCTTGGGCAGATCTTCGCCAGGGATATCCAGGTTAACCGCGATATCATAAAAGCCTGTGGAGAGGATCACCCTTTTGGCCTCATAGGTAGCCTTGCTGGTAGTTATAGTATATGCTCCGTTTTGTGGACTAACGTTAGTAACTTCCTCAAACAGGTTGATTGGAAGGTGATTGGAAAGCGCTACACGACGATAATACTCCAAAGCATCGGCACGGGTTGGTTTATTGTGCACGGTTACAAAAGGTACCCCGCCAATCTCCAGCTTTTCTGAAGTAGAAAAGAAGGTCATGGTGGATGGATAATTATATAGCGAATTAACCAGGCAGCCTTTTTCAATAATAACAAAACTTAAACCGGCTTTTTGAGCGGCCAAACCGCAAGCCAAACCAATAGGGCCACCACCTATAATGAGTATATCGAGCATCTTGCGAAGATAGGCAGTTTAGGGTTTTGCAGAAAGTAATATCGAATAATGAATTTTGAATGACGGATGATAAAGTGATTGTAGTTATTCAGCCTATGGTCGGTGTTATCACCGAACCATAATTTATGTTAGTTTTATATGACGCTTTTATCAAATTTGGTATGGTACGGTGATAACACCGACCATAGGCTAATAATGAGAAATCTTATACGACTGGTATATTTCTCACAGAGGATCTCTCCTCGTGCCTCGTTCGAGATGACAATTTTCATTTCAGCTAAATACCCTTTGTCATGCTGAGCGGTTGAAGTATCTGTTTTATGGCTCTGATCCATGTTTAGTGAAAAACTGAGAGCATTATTGATATAAAAACTTCTGATATTCGTACTGGCTTTTGTCGAAATTATCCGCAAGTTCTTTAAAACGATTGTTTTTTTTATCGCTACCAAACATGCAAAATACACTTTTAACTTCTTTATTTTCCAATACAGGTAATAAATTTTCTGGCTCTTGGTTCTGAGCCATTACATATATAAATTCAGTTAATGATGGGGCAGTCTTCAAAGCATTCAATTTTTTTAACCCTTTCAGGTTTTCAAGATAAATCCGTCTTAGTTTATGTGCTTTATCCAAATTGGGAAATTCTTTTACGTTTGGTAGCGACTGCATAAATAGATTTTGCAAAGATGTAAGATCAGAAATAAATGAAATATCTGATAATTCTCTTACTTGCCATAGTTCCAGATATTTTAAATTGGGAAGCAGCTTTAAGGCATCAAAATCTTTAATTCCTCCTAACTTTACATCTACCGACCATAGCTGTTCTAATGAGCTCAGATAGTTAATATTGGCTGTTGATATAGACCGTAATGTTATTTTTTGCAATCTACTCAAGCTGCTGATCGATTCTATACCTTTTGATTGTGCTTCAAGGTAAAGCTCCTCAAGTTGAACAAACCGTGCAATTGCATCGATACTGGGTTTCTTAGACCGGGTTTGATATAGGTAAAGCTGTTTAAGGTTAGGATTAATTTCGTTTAGAAAATCGAAGTTGTTTAATTCAAATATACCTACGCCTAAGGTTTCAAGGTTCTTAAGCTCGGTTACAGCTTCAATACCTTTGGCATTTCCCAGGCAATCTGCCAAAAATTTTCTTAAAGAAGGTAATCTTTTGAGGAAGCTTAAATCGCATTCGCCCGTATAATGAGCATAAACTCTTAAAGCAATATCTGGCCGTTTGGAAAAGACAAACTCTTCTAATGTATCGATCTCTTGTTCAGCAAGGGGTGAAGAGAACTGGATCACGGAAGTATCAGAAGCGCTAATCAATGGTATTAGATCATCTTTTTTAAAGCCTTTTGAAACTTCGTATCGTCCGGCCATCTTATCAACGGTATGTATGGGCATATTTTAAAATAAGTGATTGTTTAGGTTATAGTCATTTGATAAGCAAATATACTATATAACAGTTACGGAGTAAAGCGTTTGTTCTATGACGGATATATTGAAGAAGATCCTTCGTCCCTCAGGATGACAAGTGGTTTAGTTGTGGTTGATGCCGAAGTAAATTTCGTTATTTAGCCTGTGGTCGGTGTTATCACCGTACCACTTATTTAACTAAATCGACATATCCCTCGTAAAAGATCTCTCCTCGTGCCTCGTTCGAGATGACAGTTAATATAGTTAGTGAGGATTGATGGCTTAATGCCAGTAATTAATAACAGATTCAGCCTATGGTCGGTGTTATCACCGAACCATAATTTATGTTAGTTTTATATGACGCTTTTATCAAATTTGGTATGGTACGGTGATAACACCGATCATAGGCTAAATGCCCGTAATTATTAACAGATTGGAGCTTTTCCAAAAATAAAGGCACAAAAAAGGGTAAGCTACTTTTATCGCGCCGCTCAACTCTCTACCCTTGCTGTGTTCCCACCCTGGGGGAGTTCAAGAGGAGCTGGCCGTAAAAGACTTACCCCGGCGCAAATATAGAAAAAGGTTTGTTTATGGTTAATAAATTGTTAAAAAAGATAATTGATTATCGTTTAGGTAATTAGCTTTCAATGTGGTATCAATTGGTATAAATGCCGCTTAAGCAGCCAGGGGATTTTTGCTAAAAGGGATCGTTTTATGCACTTTATAGTGGTCGTTTTTGTTATCGACTTCCTTTTCCAGTATGGTTAGGCAATCAGCCAAAAAGGTATCCCGGTATTCCATTTCCTGAAAATAAGGCCATAACTTATTAAACGAGGCTACCGGTATATTCCGGGCGATGGTGAGGTGTGGCGTAATTCTCCGGGTTTTCATTCTTAAGGCGCCTTTAACCTTGTTAAACCAGTCTTCGGTAGTTTTATCCAGATCTACCCGGGCATATATCGTCCTGAAGTTGGGTCCGTGCTTAAAAAAGTCGAACCCATTGATCCGGAGTTTATGCTGTGGTATGGTTCTGACCTTGAAGCCTACCATTTCATAAAAAGGGGTAAGCAACAGCGGTTTTAGTGTAAGCTGGTGCACCTCATCCCTGAATGATTCGATAGTAATATGCGCCTTTGCATACATCCCCGGAAACTTTCCTATGCGTTTTACGCATTCCTGTTTAAACAAGCCAACCTTTTTATCCACGTGCTCCGGCGCGGAAATAACGGTAAGATAATCTTTGTTGTTCATGCTGTTGGTTTAAAATATGGCCTCACCCTGCCCTCTCAGCCTCATCCGGCTTTCAGCCACCTTCTCCAAAGGAGAAGGAAAGCGATATTGGTTAGTTTGGAGAGGGTTCTAATAATATGATTTAAAGTCCTCTCTTTTGGAGAGGATTAGGTGAGGCTATATGGTTAAAATAGGTTGATCTGGTCCTGGATATGGTTATCCGCTGCTGCCTGTTTGTGAAGGATAGCCTCCGCGGTATTGGCCATCGCTTTTTTGTTCTTAAATTCAAAAACCTTAAAATGCTGCCATTGCGGTTTATGCGCAAATGTTTCGCGTTTTAGCATAATGAGCTCGTTTACCCAAAATGGTTCTACCAGTTTTTTATGGCGGAAGTTTGGCCACAAGCGTTCAAAATCAGGTCCGGCAACATCGCGGGTAACGGTTATATGCGGAACGATGGTTTTGCGGATTTTGAGTACTCTTTTGATCTGTGTAAACCATTCGTCAACAGCGGGGGTAATCCTGATATGCGCGTAAATGGTCATCCGGTTATGCAGATGCTGAAAAAATTTAAACCCATCTACATGTAATAAAACTGGCGGCAGCTCATTCAGGCTTTTCTCCATCCGGTTCAAATTGGTTTCGGCCATAAAAGGTTTCTGTCGCTCCAGGTGATGGACAGAAATGTGCGCCGGTGAATTTATACTTTTAAAATTGCCAATTAATTTAGCCGAGGCTTTTTTGTACCGGGCAATTTCCTGCTTAATGGCTTCAGGAGGCGAAAGCAGGAATAAATAGTCTTCATACATGTACATGGCTGCTGGTTTTGATGAAACAAAAATGCTAATATTTTTAGTAAAATACTAAATTTATTTTCATATTTGTGCATGGATGTTAAGCGGCATATTGTGCATATCGACCTTGATTCCTTCTTTGTATCGGTTGAGCGCAAGTTTGACCCCAGCCTGATAGGTAAGGCGGTGATCATTGGCGGCTCGGTTGACAGGGGAGTGGTATCATCATGCAGCTATGAGGCGCGTGCCTACGGTGTACACTCGGCTATGCCCACCCGGCAGGCAGTTAAGCTTTGTCCGCATGCTATTGTGCTTCATGGCAGCCATGGCCGCTATTCAGAGGCCTCGCGCGAGGTTACCCAGATCATCCATGACTCGGTGCCACTTTATCAAAAAACATCTGTTGATGAGTTTTATATAGATTTAACGGGTATGGAGCGTTTTCATGATTGTTACCAGATAGCCTCCAACCTGCGTCAGAAAGTGATCCGCGAAACCGGACTGCCCATTTCCTTTGGTATGGCATCTGGCAAAACGGTAGCCAAAATGGCTACCAACCAGGCCAAACCAAATGGACAGCTATATATTAAACATGGCGAGGAACTGGCTTTTTTAGCGCCATTGTCCATTAGTAAAATACCAGGTTTGGGAGAGAGTACCTGTCAGAAAATGTATCAATATGGCATTGAAAGGATCGGCGATCTGCAAAAAACCAACGTTCGTTTTCTGGAGGCCATTTTTGGTAAGGCCGGTAAATATTTATGGGAAAAGGCCCATGGTATCGACCCCAGCGAAGTAGTTCCGCATAGCGACCGTAAATCGATATCAACAGAGCATACTTTTTTCAGCAACGTGAATGACCCGCGTACATTGGAAAATATATTGGTATCCATGACTGAAGAGTTATCGGGTAAACTACGCCGGGAGAATAAACTTTCGTCCTGTATGGCCATCAAGATCCGGTATGCCAATTTTGAAACTCATACCCAGCAACAGAAAATACCGCTTACCGCGGCCGAGCATATCCTGATCCCCGGGGTTAAAAACCTGCTCAAAAAAGCGTGGAACCAGCACCGGCCTATCAGACTGATAGGCGTGAGGCTGAGCGACCTTTGTACCGGCAGTTATCAGATCAATTTATTTGAGGATAATGAAGAACAGATCAGGCTTTACCAGGCCATGGACAGGATCAATTTTAAATTTGGCGATAAAACCGTTTGCCGCGCCGCCGGTATGGAAATAGGCACACGCAATTTTAACCCGTTTATGAAAGGCTAACCGCTGATTTATGATGATTTCGTTGATTGCGCTGATCTTTTGCTACGAGCAATCCTCAAAGGATTGTTTTTGCCCGGCTATGCTTTACTTGTTATCTTCAATTCCCTTTCGGCCATAAAGGCGAAGGAATCGCGGTAGTCAACGGGTAGTTTGTCGCCTTTGAATTTGAAATGGTATGGTGTCCCGGTGCCAATACCTTTTATGGTTAGTTGATTATTACCCAAGTACTCGAACCAGCGGGTGGGCTGATCTGTAGGTGCTTTTTGAGCATGTACCTCCACAACTGGTTGGCTTTTGGCGGCTTTTTCTTCCATAAGCCAGGCCTGTCTTTTTTTTCCGCAGCAATTCATGTTATTCTTCTTTTTTATCAGTTAATTTAAATAGCAGGCAGGCCGCTCCCGAGAGTGCCAGCCAAATGATAATTCCCTGTAGCCATTGGTTACACAAAAGAGCAGCAAAAGGGATGGCAACCCACATGCTGAGGCAATAAAAGCAATCGAGCAGGTCTCCGAAGAAACCCTGCCCGAAAAGCTTTCTGAATTTGATCACGATATCAAATGGCCCATCTTCCTGTGAAAATAAATGCGAGATGCGCCAAATGGCCAGCGTGCAAATTATAAAACCGGTGATGTTAACACTCATCATGGATTAAGACGCTCCATCATAATTTGGGAATAGGCATTGTACGGGCCCGAATTACCGGTGTTATACCCATTGGTAACGCGTTGACTGGCGGTTAAACCAAAGGAATAAATGGTAAAGTATTCACCCGTTTTAATCCAGCCATCGCCAACAGGTCGTGGTTGTACTTGTGCACTCACCAGGCCAGGATTACTGTAATCGTCCTGTGTGCCTTTGTAACCAGGGCAGGCGTCATGAACATTTGACGGATTTGATCCTCCCGGAAACGTGTGCGATCCGGTAATAGTAAAATCGCCCTCAATGTTGGCATTCAGGTCAAGCGCTGTTCCAGGGCATCTGGTCATGTTTAAGCTGTAAGTATCCACAAAACCATAAGGATCATTGGCTTCAAATGAAAATACCATAGGTGTTTTCAACTGTGCATCGGTTAAGCGGTACAATCCGCAGCCACCGCTTACAATAGCAGGATCGTTCAATACGGCGCCGGTCATCTGGAACTGAAGTCCACGGTTATGGATATATAGCGCGATAAGATCGGTGGCGTTGCTTACATGAGCGCCCGCGGCATCATAGCCATCTACCCGTACATAAAATGTACCTGGGGTGGTTATGCCTGCTATCACATCATAAAGCGCGGTGTTCAGCTGCATATATCTGTCGAAGTTGGAAAATTCCCAATCAATGCCATCTGCAAATATTTGCCGTTGAATGTTCATATAGGCTGGAACCAGACCATTTAAGGTGCCGCCTGCAGCCGGATAAAAAGGCCCCACGTCATCGCCAATATAATTGGGCAGATTGCGTTTAGAGAACTTAGGATGCTTATAATTCTGACTTACATAAGTCCAGCCCGAAGTACCTGCCCGGTTAACACGGATAGTGTACCACCTGATCTTGTTATCAACAGCGCTTTTGGTAGCATCATACATGCAGCCGCGCATATCGATAGTGCCGTTCCACGCCGCGCATTCTACATGAAAACCGGCAAGCGAACTGTTAACCGATATTACCCCGTTTGATTCCAGGTAATTAGAATCGCCGTAACGACGTAATGAGGCGGCTGACGTTGAAGCTAAGGTGTTCTGGTTGCCGCCAATGAAAACATTGCCCAGGCTGCCGATGAGATTACCATTAAAGCAGGCTGATGAAACATGTACGGTAGATTCTGGTAAGCAGAGATCAATTCTTCTCAGGTTTTGAATATTATAGTAAGGCGCGCTTTCAAACAACACCTGGTAAGGGGAATAACCTGTTACTTTTACGATAACATCCGGATACAATACCGTGTTGATATCTTCGCCCGGGCCAACGTCCGATGCATCTTCCAAACCGGGGAAGGTCATATCAAAACTAAAACGGAAGATATAATTTCCGTTCATGTCGGTAATGGTATCGCCAAGTAGGCGCCTTTCTCCGGTTCCGGTATACGCGCCGCCGAGCAGTTCGGAACCGGTACGGTCGTACTCCTCAAAGGTGAGGGTTAAATTTGACCCAGGCCCGCTTAAGCAATACCGGTACAAGCCACCGATATTTTTAGCCAGTGAAATGTTTTCTGCCGACTGTGCCAATATTTGTTTTGAGGCTACATTGGGGGTAGAAGAGACCAATTGGAAATTACTTGCAGCAAATGCAGAAACTGTTTCATCTGCCGCTTTCAGATTCCTTTTTGTTTCCACAGGTGCACTCCGGGTATACTGCAAAGCCGTATTAGCTTGCGTCGCTTCGTTGGTGAGGTCAAAAACTATAGGCTTAAAGTATGGCGCCGGATCGGGCGGGTTAACAGATCCGGGTATGCGCTCAGGATAATACTTATTGATATAATCCTTGAGCAGCGGGTTCTTTAATGCCTGTAATAAACCTGGATAAGTATCGATCACATAAGGGAACCTGCGGCAGGGATTAAAAATGCACGAGCCGCTGTAAAGCGTTACATTACCGTAAATAATAAAATCGTTAATATTTACCGGTGATGAACAAGTGAGCACCAGATCGTTAAAATCGGTATCTCCGCCGGCATCGTTTGATTGTATATCAAACACATAGTTGCTTCCCACCTGGTGCGGAAAGGTGAGTTTGGTTTCTGATGCCTGAAACCCTGTGCCCGGATCATTTTGAATGGCAATTGACCATTGGTTCCCGGTTACAGAAACAGATGTTCCGGGTGTGCCCGGATGACTGCCATTGGCTGATGTGGCTCCCTGTACCACAAAACGCTGCGGAAAAGAAGCATTTTTTGATTTAACGGTAACTGTCCAGTTACCTTGCATTGCAATTATCATAGCTATAGGTTTTAATTGAGCTTACTCTTGGTTCGGATTTTCGGCTTACTCCACTGCTTATTACTAATTGGTACTGAAGCGACAGGGATGCCGTTAGGGCAGGCATTCGCTCACAGGTGTATTATTATAAAATATTAATACCCTTAGGCTGATGTAAAATTAGATACGCGATACATGAATCAGTTTAGTATTTACACGTGATGTGGTGAGTAGTTTTACCCGAATTGGAGTTCGGAATCAACGTTGAATGACGAGATATCCTGGCGTTTTTTACCATTGGTCAAAGGGCAAATACCATTGGTCAAACTGATTTCATTAGGTTAGACAAGGTGTGTTCTTTTGAATAAAAAAGAAAACATGATGGAAACCACACAACGTCAAACTTATTTGGATTGGTTAAGGATATTGTCCATTGCAGGAGTATTGTTTTTTCATTCGGCCATGCCTACAGAAGAAATAAGCCCAGTTGTAACACTTTCTGCCTGAAATTTATAACTTAACCGTATGAAATTTTTCCGGAGATATATTTTCCCCGCATTATATGGTCTGCTGATATATTTTACGATCAGAGTGCTGAATGATATTGTGATTGACATAGAGTTCTGGAAACGTTCCTGGGCTCTGAACACGCTGGAGATAGGCTTGAGTATATTAGTAGGGTATCTGGGGATCGCTCTTTTTAAATGGCTGTTTCGTTATTTTGATAAAAAAGGGACTGTTAAGTTAAGCTATAAAGGTTTGGTGAGGGAACTGTTCATTTTTGTAATGGCCAATCTGGTACTGATAAACCTGATATTTACTCCTATGGCTGCTTTTACTGATGACGGTCTTTCATGGGCAGATGCGGTTGATATTAACCTGATACCTACACTATATGCCATTATTTATTATGGAATAACACGTACTAACACCTGGTTAAAAGCCTATGTAAATAATAAGATGCAACTGGAAAAACTAACCAATGATCACCTGGAAACCGAACTGAAGTTTCTGAAAGCGCAATACCATCCGCATTTTTTGTTCAACGCGCTTAATACCATTTATTTTCAGATGGATGAAGACGTGGCTGGTGCTAAAAAAAGTACGGAGCTGCTTTCGAGCCTGTTGCGTTACCAGCTTTATGATCAGCAGCAACAAGTACCCATAAAGCAGGAACTTGAATATCTTCAAGACTATATCCAGCTTCAAAAGATAAGGGCCAGCCAGAAAATGCGTTTAAAGGTGGTTTTTGACGAAGGGCTTGCCGACCAGCAGGTATATCCTTTACTTTTGCTTCCGCTGGTTGAAAACGCCTTTAAGTATATTGGCGGTGATTATAGAATTGATATTTCGGCTAATATCAATGAAAAAGGAATGTTATTTAAAGTATATAATGATGTGCCGGCAACCATGAAGATAGCGGATAATTACAGCGGTATAGGACACGAAAACTTAAAAAGACGTTTAGAATTGCTTTATCCGGGTAAACACCGCCTGATAGCTGGTGGCGAAGCCGGTAGCTATGTTGCACAATTAGAATTAGAATTTTAGAACATGAGCCAGATAAGCTGTATTATTACCGATGATGAGCCCTTTGCCCGAAAAGGATTAGCGGGATACGTAAAAAAGGCGGGCTTTTTTGACCTGAAGGCCCAATGTGAGGATGCCATGGAGTTGAGTGCCGTTTTAGCCCGGCAGCCGGTTGATCTTTTGTTTTTGGATATACAAATGCCGCACCTAAGCGGGGTTGACTTTATCAAGTCATTACCCGATCCTCCGAAGGTGATCTTCACTACGGCTTTTAAGGAATATGCTACGGATGGATTTGACCTGGATGTGCTGGACTATTTACTCAAACCAATACCATTTGAACGGTTTATGAAAGCGGCTTTCAAGGCCAAAGATTATTTCGAACTGCGTAACAATAATATCAAAGAAGCGGATTATCTGTTTGTGAAAAGCGAGGGCAAATTAGAGAAAGTGGTATTTAGTGACGTATTGTACATCAAAGGAATGGAAAATTATGTGGAGATACATTTCCCGGGCCGAAGGATCATTACCCATAGTACATTAAAAGCCTTATTGGAGAAACTACCTAAATATGGTTTTTTACAAACCCATAAATCGTTTATTGTGGCTACTCAAAAAATTACGGCTATTGAGGGTAATATGCTCCACATCAATCATCACCAGGTGCCTATAAGCAGGCAGCTAAGGGAGCAGGTGATGTTTTCGCTGGTCAATCAAAGATAAAGCTATAGTTCTTTCTTCATGAGCAGGTCGGTTTGCTTGTCGCTTCCTAACATAAAAGGGTGACTTCCAAATACTTTAAAGCCATGTTTTTCATAAAAACTTAAGGCTTTTTGATTGTGTTCCCAAACACCCAGCCAAACGTATTGCAAATCCTTTTCCCTTGCCATTTGAAAGGCGAAGTTCAATAATTCATGACCTATCTTTTTGCCATGATATTCGGCCAAAACATAAATGCGCTCTACTTCAAGGGCCTTGCCGTCCTGTAGCTCGGTTTGGGCGGCATCGAGGTTTATTTTCATATATCCGGTAATATGCCCGTTAAGCATCGCAAAATAAAAGTGCGAACCGGGATTGAGCAATTCGGCCTGTATCCGTGGCAGCGTAAAAGCATTTGCAGCATAAGCCTCCATGTTTTCGGGCGTGTTCAGGTGCGCAAAGAAATCAAAAAATGTTTTTCTGCCGAAGGCTAACAGTGTCTCGGCATCAGCTATCGTGGCTTTTTGTATAATAATATTTTGGTCCGTCATCAAATTAATAAGAGCTTAATCAAATTGTTCCTTTAGCCTCACCAGCCGATCGATCATCAGGTTAAGCTTCTCTTCCTCATTTTTAAACATACGCGGTTTTAAATAAAAAGTGGTAAATAAAAACCAGATAATTATGGAACCGTAAGTGATGAGTTTAAAAAGGAGGGAGGAGGTTGATAATACTTCGGCAAAGTAGAGTGCGAGGCCGGCGCTGATGAGTAGTATGTAAATGTAGTAGAACCAGCCGATGATTTTTGTTCTTGTTTTTTGGTAGGCCTTTAGGCTGTCAAGGTACTCCGAGGGGTTTTGAGTGGCGTCGCGCTTACTCAAAATATGGTAGTGCCTTACTACGAGCGACAGGTACATGAGCATAGTGACCAGCACTATCAGAATACCCACGGTAGTAATCCACGATTTAAAGGCCAGGAAAAAGGTGACAATAAATGCAAACGCTGCTATAGCCACCATGGCCACAATGGTCCAGTATAACTTGGTAGTTATGCTTCGGATCCCCTTCTTTACCTGTTTCAGCACATCATCCACTGAAAGTTGATCTGGTTTTGGCTGTCCCTGCCAAACCGACATCAGATGATCAAAGTCTTTCATACTGGTTAAATAATTCTGTTAATTTTTGTTTTATACGATAAATCTTCACTCTCAGGTTTCCTTCTGATATGCCCGAAATGTCAGCTATTTCGGGGTACGGTACTTCATCAAGCACCATAGTTATTATAATTCTTTCCGACTCCTCCAGCTTTGAAATACACTTGTACAGCAAAGCTACCTGCTCGTTTTTATCCGATAGTTCTTCTCTTTTAGTTTCGGCTATCTGAGGGGTTAGCTCATCTTTAGCCTGTCTTTTTTCTGATCGTAAATAGGTTAAACAAGTGTTTACAGCAATGCGGTATATCCAGGTTGAAATCATGGCCTGGTTGCGAAACTTCTCTAAATTTTGCCAAACTTTTAAAAAAGTTTCCTGTAGCAGGTCGTTCGCGGCGTCATCGTCGCCGGTGTAACCATAACATAAATGGAATATCTTTTTAGAATTAGCTTCATATATTTGCTTGAATGCTGCTTCTTTGTTGGCCACGCGTTAATAGATTTTATTGTTAGATTAATGTAAAGGCTATATGTTACAACTGATAATCATTCTTTTTAAACCAAACCAGCTTTTTTTCGGCATCGTCGAGCAGGGTATTATAACTCTCCAGGCAATCAAACTGCAGGTCCTCATGCAGCTTTCCTATCAATCCGCGTATCTTTTCAACCTGCCGGGTTAATATCAGCCTGATGGGTTTGTAAGTGGTACGTCTGTCGGCATATTCCAGGTAGTTAACACAAAAATTCAGCAACAATTCAATTTCCACTTCTTTTGAGCCTGCAAATTTAGTGTATTTGCTCAGTAGCCTTAAAATTTTACGCATACCTTTTGCTGCATGGTAGCTCAGAGCCGATAACTGACTGAACATAAAACCGGCTTCGCCCTTTACTTTTTCAACAAAAGCAGCTTCGTCATAGGCCTCAAATAATAAGTAAGCCAGCAACTCCTTATTCTCCTTTTTATAACGTGCCAAACGGAGCAAAAGCTCTGCTAACTGCTCCTGCGACAAGTGTTGAGTTTCTTTTTTTATATGCTGTAAACCGTATGTGGTAATACTCATAATCGTTTGGTATCAAGTTAGTTTATTTTAGTATCAAGTAGCTGGTATCAAGTATCAAGACTTTGATTATAAGGACGTAAAACTAAGACGGCGATCAGCCTTTATTAGATCTTGATACTTGATACTGGCTACTTGATACCAACCGAACTGCTTTTAAAATTATTAATTTTTGTAGTTTAGCGCCCTGCAATAAGTTTTATGCCAAAAAATAACCTGACACTTTACATCTTTATCGCCCTTGTATTGGGTGTAATAACCGGCTACATTTACAATGTAAGCGTAATTAATGCCATCAACGTAAAAATTAATACAGCCGATGCTAATATTAAAACCATTAACACCAAATTGGTTTTATTAAACGATACTACAGCTGCCGGGCACATTGCGCTACAGGCACAAAAAGCACAACAATTAAAGATCAGTAAAGATAACAATTCTATCCGCGAGGATAAACTGGAAGGCTTTTCCATTTTAAGCGAAATATTTCTAAGGCTCATCAAGATGATTGTGGCGCCTCTGGTTTTTACCACATTGGTAGTAGGAGTGGCCAAAGTAGGCGATATCAAAGCGGTGGGACGCATTGGAGGCAAAACCATGTTATGGTTTATCAGCGCTACGCTGGTTTCCTTGTTATTAGGTATGTTGTTAGTTAACCTGTTTCAACCAGGTAAAGCCATGCACCTGCCATTGCCGGATAGTCATTTAAGTACGGGTATCAAGAAAACGACCTTGTCGTTTATTGAATTTGTAGGCCACGTTTTCCCCAGAAGTATTTTTGAGGCCATGGCCAATAATGAGATCTTACAGATAGTAGTGTTTGCCATGTTTTTTGGTGTAGCGACAGCTGCCATTGGCGAGCAGGGAAAAATCGTGATCAAAGCCATGGACGCCATAGCTCATGTGATATTAAAAATTACAGGCTATGTAATGAAAGTAGCCCCATTGGCTGTTTTTGGAGCCATCACTGCGGTGATAGCCAAGCAGGGCCTGGGCGTATTATCAACCTACGGCATTTTTATAAGTGAGTTTTATTTTTCGTTGATCATGCTTTGGCTGATCATTATTATGGTTGGCTTCATCGTATTAAAAAAGCCGGTGTTTAAATTAATAGGCCGCATAAAAGATGCTATGCTGATAGCTTTCAGTACATCAACCAGTGAGGCTGCTTATCCTAAAGTATTGCTGGAATTGGAGAACTTTGGTTGCAGTAATAAAATTGTAAGTTTTGTATTGCCTTTGGGTTACTCGTTCAATCTGGATGGCTCCATGATGTATATGACTTTTGCTTCCCTGTTTCTGGCACAATCATACGATATTCATCTATCTTTTGGTCACCAGTTATCTATGCTGCTCGTGCTCATGTTAACCAGCAAAGGCGTAGCCGGGGTTCCAAGAGCATCATTGGTGGTTATTGCCGCCACACTATCCATGTTCAATATTCCCGAAGCTGGTTTGTTTTTACTGATAGGTATCGACCCATTATTAGACATGGGCCGGTCGGCGACAAACGTTTTGGGCAATGCCATGGCCGCCGCAGTAGTAAGTAAATGGGAAGGGGAATTAGATAATTAGTGAATTATTGATTTAGTGAATTAGTGATTTTAAGTAGTTTTTAATTATTGATTGATTAAATAATAATGGAAGATAATAACAAAACGGCCTTTGCAGAGATGTTCAGACAGCGAACCAAAAAGTTTGTTGTAGATAATATTAAATTTTTTAGAACTTTGCCGCAGACGGAAGAAGCAAAAATTATAGGCAGGCAATTGTTAAGATCATCTTCATCTGTTGGAGCTAACTATCGGGCTGCCTGCAGAGCACGATCACAAGCTGAGTTTCATGCTAAACTTTCCATCGTTGTAGAGGAAGCAGATGAAGCTTTGTTTTGGATGGAGGTTCTGGTAGATGCAGGAGTAGTAACAGAATTAAGTTTATCGACATTGGCAGATGAAGCAAGCCAAATTCTTAAAATAGCTTCCGCGTCAAGAAAAACAGTATCAAAAAATAACGATGTTAAATAATTCACTAACTCGCTAATTCACTAACTCACTAATTAATTTCCATGTCTGATCGTTCCAAGAAAATATTTTTCGCTCTTACTATTATAGTGCCGTTTTTGGCCTACTGCTTTTATTATTATGGCATGATGATCAAAAACGCGCCGTATCGTTTCTCTGATTTTGAATCGATGTCGATTCAGTTCGGTCCTGTGGATAGCCTGATCAATAAATATGACTCCAAAACAGGCGATTATCAATATGTAAATAAACAAGACTCTTTAGTGAAAATGCACCTGCGTTTAACCAACGATGACTTGCTTTATTTGCATCATAAGGCTGCCGACCTGGGTTTCTGGGATTTCCCGGTAAAAGAACTGGCTGATAGCACAAAGGGCAAAAACAAGTCGATACGCTACATTATCGAGTTTAAATACAAGAAAAAAAGCAAGCGGGTAGTTTATGATAGCGGCTTCGTGGGCGACATCCGGTTAATTGATGCCAACAAAACATTGATCAAAGAAATTCAGCAAAGTTTATATACCGCTGAGGAAAGATTAAAGAAATGATGATGAAATATCTTTTAGCCTTCTTACTCTCATTTACATACGTGTGTGGCTTTGCTCAGCAAATAAGTTATGAGGAGTGGAAAAAGGAATCAAAGGATAATATAAGGCTACTCCCTGAGTACGGGCATGTGCCTAAAACAGCAGAGCAAATCGAAGCCGATCAGCGGTTAATTGACACCGAACTTAAACAAAACGGCACACATCGGAAAGCTTCTGATCAACTGATTAAACTTGGTTTTTCCTATTTATACCAGGGGGATATCAAAACAGCTATGTATCGTTTTAATCAGGCTTATTTGCTTGATCCTAAAAATGAAAATATCTATTGGGGATTTGGCGCCGTTTATAGTTCTTTTAATGACAGCAAGGCCGCTATCGCACAATATGATAAAGGTTTGGCTATGAATCCCATAAGTTCGGTGATTTTAACAGATAAAGCCACTATCTACTTTATAGACTCTCAAAAGGATGGGAGTCAGGAAAAGCTGAATACGGCAATTAAACTTTTAACAACATCATATGGTATTGATGCTGCTAATATGAATACGACTTATAAACTCTCTGTTTGCTACTTTTTGCGGAAGGATTGCGTAAATGCCTGGAAATTTTATAATGAATGTATGAAGCAGGGTGGCCAGCCAATTGTTAAAGAATATACGGAAGCATTAAAAAAACAATGTAATAAGTAAATAAGGTGTTGTTTATTTAATAACCAATCCCTATATTTGCACCTCGAATTTTAAAACAATAATTAACAAACATGTACGCAATAGTAAGTATAGCCGGACAGCAATTCAAAGTTGCAAAAGACCAGCAGATCTTTGTACACAGATTACAAGGCGATGAGGGCGCTAGTATTGAATTTGACAGTGTATTGTTAGCAGAAAACGAAGGTAAATTCAAATTAGGTTCTGATTTGAAAGGCGCTAAAGTATCGGCTAAGATCGTGTCTCATTTAAAAGGTGATAAAGTAATTATCTTCAAAAAGAAAAGAAGAAAAGGTTACAAAAAGAAAAACGGTCACCGTCAGCAATTTACCAAGATCGAGATCACTGGTATTACATTATAATTAAAGTTTAAACCTGGGGTTGTTTATCGATTCCATAAAAATATTAAGAAATGGCACACAAAAAAGGGGCCGGTAGTTCCAGAAACGGCCGTGAGTCGCATAGCAAACGTTTAGGTATCAAAATATTCGGTGGTCAGCCAGCAATTGCAGGTAACATCATCGTACGTCAGCGTGGTACTAAACACAATCCTGGCGTTAACGTAGGTATTGGTAAAGATCATACTTTATTCGCTTTAGCTGATGGACACGTAGTGTTCAGAAAAAAAGCTGATAATCGTTCATACGTTTCTGTAGTTCCGGTTGCAGCAGCACCTGTTGATGAAGTTGCAGCTCCTGCACCAAAAGTAAAAGCGGAAAAGAAAGCAGTTGAAGCACCAGTAGCTGAAGTTGAAGCTACTGAAGCAGCTCCAAAAGCAAAAAAAGCAGCGGCTCCAAAAGCAAAGAAAGCTGATACAGAAGCAACTGAAGAAGCGGCAGCTGAGTAATTAGCTAAGCTAAACAGATACAAAAAAGCCCTGATCAACTTGATCAGGGCTTTTTTTATGCTATCGCGAGATAATCCGCATAGTTTCATCTCCCTTAGTTTGCTGAGATTAGTGCCTTCAGGTTTGTTTTGATCGGCGAACTTACACAGACTTGACACCGGTGCTGGTTAAAACTTTTATTTTTATCACTAAACATCTTTAAATGAAGAATAAAAAGGGATTCGAAATCCCTGCTGTACCGGCTGTATTATTATCTATTATAAGTGTGCAGGGTGGGGCGGCAATTGCCAAGGGTATCTTCCCGGTGTTGGGTGCTGCTTCAACCTCTGCATTAAGGATTGTTTTTTCTGCTATCATCCTGGTTGTTTTTAATCGACCCAATTTAAAAAGCCTGTCCAATGCGCAATGGAAAGCTGTAGCCTGGTATGGTTTAACGTTAGGAGCGATGAATATTATTTTTTACATGGCAATAGCCCGTATACCTCTTGCGTTAGGTGTTGCTCTGGAGTTTATTGGGCCACTGGCACTCGCCTTAACCGGTTCTAAACGGGGCATAGACTTTTTATGGGTGACCCTGGCAGCGGCAGGGATAGCCCTGATAGCGCCATGGAGTAATAATGGGTTGGATGTTATTGGTGTTCTTCTGGCCTTACTTGCCGGTGCATTGTGGGCTGGCTACATTGTCCTGGGTGGGCGCATCTCCAAAATAATGGATGGTGGTAAAGCCGTGAGCATTGGTATGGTCTTCGCTTCTGCGGTAGTATTACCGGTAGCTATAGGGAATGGATTATTAAGCCATTTCAGGCCCGGCATGTTGCTGTCTGGCTTTCTGTTAGCCTTACTTTCGAGTGCCATTCCTTTTACGCTGGAGATGAGTGCTTTGCGGAGGATCCCTGCAAAAACATTCAGTATCTTAATGAGCCTTGAACCCGCTGTTGCAGCGTTTTCAGGTCTTATTTTTCTTCACGAATACCTTTCTTTAAATGAATGGATAGCAGTAGCACTGATCATTATAGCAAGTGCGGGTGCAACTATGAAGATGAAAAACCCTGTACCGGAATCCTGATTTAAAAAGCCCCATCAATTTGATCCGGGCCTTTTGAGATGAATTTCATGTACACCTTATTGATGGGGTGCCGAAATAAATTCGGTATGACTCAAAGTGGTGATCAAATTAAATTAAAACTCCCTTACCAATAAGCTATCGGCAAACTGGCGCAGGTATTGGCGACGCTCTTCAGGCAGGTTAATGTTATCCAGGGCCTTAAATGCCTTGTCGGCATAAGTGTGCATGGCTTCTTCGGCGTATTTTCTTATTTGCAGCTCATTGTAGATATCGGTAACGGCGGTTACTTTCTCTGGCACATCAAACAGTTGTATGGTGAGCCAGTTGTTCAGCTCCTGAGCCCGGTGATCTTTGGCCAGTTCAAGAGCTTTGATAAGCAGGTACGTTTTTTTGTTGGAGATAATATCGCCGCCAACCTGTTTCCCAAATTTATCGGGATCACCATACACATCCAGTATATCATCCTGCAGTTGGAATGCAATACCCAGATTCACTCCAAAATCATATAGTAATTGTGCATCTGCCAGTTTTGCACCCCCTATAATGGCACCTATTTTAAGTGTGCCACCTAATAATACAGCGGTTTTAAGGCGTATCATATTCAGGTATTCATCAATAATCACATTGCCGCGCTGTTCAAAGCTCATATCAATCTGCTGGCCCTCGCATACACCGGTGGCGGTTTCATTAAAAACATTCATTACCTGGCGTAAAATAGCATCAGGAACCCGCATTATCAGCTTGTTCGACTCCACCATCATGGCATCACCTGAAAGTATGGCTACATTGGCATTCCATTTTTCATGTACAGTTACCTGGCCGCGGCGTAGAGGAGCGTTATCCATGATGTCATCATGCATCAGCGTGAAGTTATGGAAAACCTCGATAGCAAGCGCTGGTTGTACTGCACTCTCCACATCGCCATCAAAAAGATCGCAGGCCATGAGTAAAAGCGCTGGTCTGAGGCGTTTACCGCCAAGAGCCAGTATATAACTTATAGGTTCATATAAGTCGGCAGGTTGCTGGGGGAAGGCGAGTTTATCGATAGCCTCGCTTATCAACATCTGCAGATCTGTAAGTTGCTTCATTCTTTATTTGGTTCACACGTTCATTAGTTCATTAGTTCACCGGTATTTTATAGTGGATAGATATTGAACAAACCACCAATGAACCAGTTAACTAACGAACGGATGAACTAATCTTGTACTAATGAAAAGTCAATTTGTTTTTTGGTAAGGTCAACATTCTTCACCCTGATCTGTACCTCATCACCAAGCTGGTAGATCTTCTTTTTACGTTGACCGATAATGGCATAGTTTTTCTCATCCAGCGTATAAAAATCATCAGATATATCGCGTAAGCGGATCATACCCTCGCACTTATTCTCGATGATCTCTACATACATACCCCATTCCGTAACACCCGATATGATACCGGTAAACATATTGCCAACCTGATCTTTCAAATATTCTGCCTGTTTGTATTTAATGGAGGCACGTTCGGCATCGGCAGCTTTTTTCTCCATTTGCGAACTGTGGGAACATAGCTTTTCATAATGCTCGGCATTGGCGGATTGACCGCCGTGCAAATAATGAAACAAAAGCCGGTGCACCATCACGTCAGGGTAGCGGCGGATAGGAGAGGTGAAATGTGTATAATGATCAAAGGCCAGTCCGTAATGGCTGCTGGTTTTGGTGGTATAAATAGCTTTAGCCATTGACCTGATGGCCAATTGGGTAAGCACGTTTTGCTCTTTTTTGCCCTCCACATCTTCCATCAGGAAGTTAAGTGATTTAGCCGTTTCCTTATCTGATTTGGTATTTACCTTGTAACCAAAACGCGCGGCAAACTGCGCAAAATTAGCCAGGGCATCGGGTTTAGGTGAGTCGTGTGCACGGTATACAAAAGTATATTTATGCTTGCCTTTGCCCAGTTTGCTTACATATTCGGCTACTTTGCGGTTGGCCAGGAGCATAAAGTCTTCGATAAGTTTATGGGCATCTTTACGTTCCTTTACATAAACGCCGGTTGGTTTACCATGCTCATCCAGCTTAAATTTAATTTCGGTAGCTTCAAAACTGATAGCCCCATTCTTGAATTTGCGCTCACGTAATTTGTAAGCCAATGCATTGAGTTTTAAAATCTCCTCTACAAAGTCGCCCGCTTTGTTTTCTATCACTTCCTGTACTTCCTCATAGGTGAAACGCCTGTCTGAATAGATGATAGTTTTACCATACCACTCGTTTATGATATAGGCATTTTCGTCCAGTTCAAATACAGCCGAAAAACATAGTTTTTCTTCTTTGGGCCGTAACGAGCATAGCCCGTTTGATAAGCGTTCGGGTAGCATGGGTATTACCCGGTCGACCAGGTAAACTGAGGTTGCACGTTCCAGCGCTTCTTTATCTAAGGCAGAATCAGGAGCGATATAATGGGATACGTCAGCAATGTGAACACCTACTTCATAATTGCCATTATCCAATTTTTTGAATGACAAAGCATCATCAAAATCCTTGGCATCAAAAGGGTCGATGGTGAATGTAGTGATATTTCTAAAGTCGCGTCGTTTGGATATTTCATGTTCTGAGATAACATCCGAGATCGCTTCTGCTTCATGTTCCACTTCGGCAGGAAAAGAAAGAGGGAAACCATACTCAGCCAATATGGCGTTCATTTCCGTATCATTTTCGCCCTGAGCACCCAGCACGTGTTTGATGCGGCCTATAGGGTTTTTAGCGTCAGTTGGCCAATCGGTAATTTCAGCAACCGCTTTTATTCCATTCTTAGCTCCGTTCAGTTCGCTGATGGGGATAAAGATGTCATGCATCATTTTACGATCATCAGGAATAAAAAACGCGAAGCGCTCTGATAGCTTTACGATACCGGTAAACTCCATTTTAGCCCTTTGGATGATCTCAATTACTTCACCCTCTTTGCGTTTACCTTTGCTTTTGGCATATACGTATACCTTAACACGGTCGCCATTTAAGGCGTTGCGCAGTTTACGGGGAGCTATGAATATATCGCTTTCAAATTCATCATCAGTAACAATAAAGGCCGAGCCATCATTGGTGAGATCAACCTTACCTTCAACAAATGTTTTTAACTCCAGCAATTGAAATTTGCCGGGCGAAAGTTCTTTTAATACCGATTTTTTGGCTTCGTCTTTTAATATATCAAATATGATCTCGCGTGCTTCCGGATCACGAACGTTTAGTTTAGCAGAAACTTGTTTGTAGTTTAACGGTGTATTACCGTTTTGTTCAAATATGTCAAGCACCATTTGGGTGAGCACCTGAACTATAGAAGAGTTATTTTTCTTTTTAGACATACATAAGTATTTGGTCAAAGATACGGAATTTGGAGATTAGGAGATGGAGGGGGAATAAGGATTTAGGGAACAAGGAGCAAGGATTTTTTTCTTTGTTCTTCCTGTCCTTGTTCTTTACCTCTAAAAATCTTTGCTCCCAAAAATCAGCCTTGCGGAATGGATGCTATCAAACGTTTGGTATAATCCTGTTGTGGACGGTAATATATATCGTCGGGGTAACCGGTTTCAACGATCTCGCCTTTGTTCATCACCACCATTCGATCAGATATATGTTTGATAACGGCCAGATCATGCGAAATAAAGATGTAGGTAAGCTTAAATTCTTCCTGAAGCTCACGGATCAGGTTAAGCACCTGTGCCTGTACAGATACATCCAGCGCGGATACCGATTCATCGCAGATAATAAATTTGGGTTGCAGGGCCAGCGCACGGGCTATAACGATACGCTGTCTTTGGCCACCTGAAAACTCATGCGGATAGCGGTTAAAATGTTCGGGCAGGAGATTTACTCGTTGCAGTAATTCCAGCACTCTTTGTTTACGTTTGGTGTCGTTACTATAAAACCGGTGCACTTGTAAAGGTTCCATTAAGGACTGCCCAACGGTTAACCGTGGATTTAAGGAGGAGTAGGGATCCTGAAAAATGATCTGGATATCTCTGCGGATCTCGCGTAAGGCATCCCTTTTTAAACTGCTGAGATCCGTCCCTTCAAAACTTACTGTACCATGAGTAGGCTCAATAAGGCGCAAAATAGTTCGGCCAAGGGTGGTTTTACCACAACCGGATTCACCAACCAGCCCAAGTGTTTCGCCTGGATACACCTCCAGGCTCACATTATTTACCGCCTTTACCACCTGACCAGATGGCCCCAGTAACCCCGGATTGATAGGGAACCAGGTAGAAAGTTTATCAATTTTTAATAAAGGTTGCTGCTGATAGAGTGCTTTTTTACGATCAGCAACTTCTGTTTCGGCATAACTGTATTTTGCGCGGATGCTTTCGATAGTTGTCGATTGGATATCCGGGGAACCATCAGCATCAAAAAAATCGGCGATGACCGGCAATTTTTTCAAATGCTGATCGGGTGATGGCCTGCAAGCCAGCAAACCCTTGGTATAAGCATGTTGGGGATTGTTAAACAGATCGTTTACGTTAGCTTCTTCCACAATTTGCCCTTTGTACATCACCAAAACCCGATCGGCAATTTCTCTAATCACACCCAGATCATGCGATATAAATATGAGGCTGCGGCAGCGTGTACTTTTAAGATTCAGCAACAGGTCGATAATGGCTTTTTGAACTGTCACATCAAGTGCCGTTGTTGGCTCATCAGCTATCAGTATTTCGGGGTTGCAGGAAAGGGCCATGGCTATCATTACCCTTTGCTTTTGTCCGCCGGATATTTGATGCGGATAGCTGTCAAATATGGCTTCAGGTCGCGGAAGTTGCACTTCATTAAACAGTTCGATGGTTTTCTGTTTAGCTTCTGCATTACTCAACCCCAGGTGTAGTTTTATAGCTTCGGTAAGCTGAAAGCCGCAGGTAAGCACCGGGTTAAGCGAGGTCATGGGTTCCTGGAAGATCATGGCCATACGATTACCCCTGATGTGGCGCATATCTGCTTCAGGTAAGTCAAACAACCGGGTATCGTTTAGTAATACATCGCCGTTAACTACAGTTTGATGGGTATTCAGCAAACGCATCAGTGCCAGCGATGTTACCGATTTTCCTGACCCGGACTCGCCCACAATACCAATAGTCTCACCTTTTTGTAAACTGAATGATATGTTTTTTACTGCTTTGAATAAGCCATTGGCTGTTTTAAAACTAACAGAAAGATCATTTACCTGCAGCATTTATTGACCTATTATGGTAATCAATTCATCTTTTATCAATTCTTCGCCGCGATAGCGCCTCAATAATTGCGCTGTAGCCACTACATCTTTCTGGCAATAAGTACATATGCGGTCAAGCTGGTTCAGGTTCCAATAAACATCACCAACCATACTGCCATCAATGTCGTCTTTTGGAGTGGGGATATCAAAAATAGCGGTAAGCAGGTTGAGTGAAGTATAGTTTTTATAATCTCCAAATTTCCAAAGCTCCATAGTATCAATATGAACAACTTCCCACGGTTTCTTACCGGCTATTTGTAACTGGGGTGGAAACGGCAGACCATTGATCAGCAATCTGCGGCAGATGTAAGGAAAATCAAATTCTTTACCGTTATGAGCGCATAAAACCAGGTTTGGTGACTGACCGAACAATAGTGCTGAAAATTCAGTGAGCAGGTCTTTTTCAGTATGACCGGCAAATGATTTTATTCTTAAGCCGGTATCTTTACCACCTGTAAATATGCCTACCGATATACAAATGATCTTACCAAACTCAGCCCAGATACCGGCACTTTTATAAAAGCTCTCGGCACTTTCATCTTTGCGTAGGTTTTGACTCTTCAGTTCCCAGAGCTTCTGCAGATGTTCGGGTACCTGATCATGTGAACTATACTGGGGTACGGTTTCAATATCAATTACCATTAAGTTATGCAGATCATACAGTTCAAGCATTGCTATTAAAATTGATCTGCCAATATAATAAATGTTGTACTTGTATTTAACCTAAATCAGGTGTCTTCGCTTATAATAATGTAATTTTATTATAGCTGTTTTTTAGGTTTGTTAAGCTGGAAACCAATAGAAATTTGAACCGAACCTGGGTTTGTGTTGTAACTACCCAAGTCGGATGATACATGATAGCCCTTAAAGCTTTTATTATAGGTAGCTTCAAACATCCAACGCTGGTATTGCAGGCCAATACCTCCTGAAAATCCAAAATCAAGCTTTTGATCATATTTTGTGGCGTTAAGTTTGTCCGAAACTGTGTTGTAATAACCCAGCGTGTCTTTTTTAGCTCCTGATGTTTGATAATTGCTACTGCCATTAATCTGTTTCACCGGAATATTGATAACAGGCCCGCCTTTAATATGTACGTTGGGCGTAATAGTGTAAACAAAATAGATGGGAATATTTACAAAGTAGGCTTTTCGTGAATCGTTTATACTCAATGTTTGATTGGTATCTATTTTACTTTCATTACGGTGTGTGTACGATCCGTTAAAACGCAAGGGGTTTAAGCCTTTCAACTGGATATTGATAGCGAATTTACTGTTGAAATTGTAGGTGCTATATAAACCAGCATATAAATCAACAGGAAAGCTTCCGTAAAAGTTACTGTTTTGGGCTTTAGGGGTAAAGCTATTGGACGCATTTACACCCATCAGGACCCCATAGTCAATATTGGACGGCATGGAGATGTTAATTCCGTTTTTTGCAGATTTTGTCTTTGGGCTTTTATCCTTTATACGCGTATCGGAAGAAGTTGTTTTCTTATGATCTTTTGCTATCATATTTACAACGGCACTATACTGCGCATTATTACCAAGTATTGTTGATGTGTAATTTGCGGAGTTTGACGTCAAAAAGCCGTTGCGATCGTTGAAGACACCATTAATGACCAGGTGTTGCATGATATAGCTACTTGAAGACAGTACGTGTGTGTTTTTATTGCTTATATTCATTGGGTTAATACCCTGATTATAAAAGGGATCGCCCGACGTACCCAAATTGGTTTTATTTGACTGATTATGATTGGTCGTTTGTCTGACGGCACTGCCAGATGCCGAATGAATGCCACCTACAAAGGAAGTTCCCTTGTTGTGATTATTCATAACGGCGTTAGCATTATGAGTATTTATGCGAGTGTTTGATAATAATGCTACGTTAGGCTTGCTTTTTGATGGATCACGTGGATCTGACTTTCCGGTATTTGTTAGTTCATTTTTATTATCCGTGGTATCAGATGATGATCCTTTAGTATCAGATGTACTGTCATTTTTAAATAATACGGAATCCACTTTATTTGAAGAATCTGGATTAGGATTCAGCAAACTATCTTTATAGATCCGCACATTCTCTTTCTTGTGTTTTTTGGGCGGAACTGTATGTTTAGGTTTGATGATATATACATAAGCTAAAACACCCACCAATACAGCTGCCGGTAGCGCTATGGATAGGATAGACCACGTTTTTGACGCTTTTATAGCTTTAACTATTTTTGATGCAGCATTATGTTTGATGACCGGATTAGGCAAATGAGTATCTAATAATGCCTGCATAGCCAGCCAGTCCTGTTTTGGTTCATCACTAACAGGCAATTCATTTCTTTTTTTCTGCCAAAGGTTAAGGTAGTTCAATGAATTTTTCATTTTGCTTTTTCACTCCTTTCTTTGGACTGATCACTGCTTGTAGTCAATGCTTCCAGCAGCTCTCTTAGTTTTCGTTTTGCTTCGGCTAAATGCCAGCGCGAGGTTCCTTCACTTATATTTAATTGTTCGCCTATTTCTTTGTGAGTAAAACCATCCAGTACGGATAAGTTAAAAACCGTTTGTGTAGCAAAAGGTAAGGTCCTGATATTTTTTAGAATATCTTCAAAATACAGTTTCTCTAACACGGAGGGACTGATAAAATAGTCGTCCGTATTCTGATCGCTTAAGCTCGTTCCATTAAATTTTAATTCTTTACGGCAAAGATCAATGGCGGTATAGATCATGATCTTCCTGATCCAACCACCTAATTCGCCTTTTTCGATATCAAAGTTTTTTATAGACTGGAATACTTTTAAAAAGCCTGTGTTAAAAGCTTCTTTAGCCAACTCTTTATCGGGCAGGTAACTATAACATACACGCAACATTTCGGCATGGAAAAGCTTGTACAGAGCTTCCTGAGCCGTGCGGTTGTTATTGATGCAGCCTTTTACCAGCTTTTCAGCCTGCTTTTTAGAAAGATTCATTCAAGAAATTCACACAGTAGGTGATTTTAACAGGCTCTTCGTAAGTAGTAACTTAAACGTTGGGTAAAAATGAAAATAAATTTTCAACTTTTTCGAATGTCTATCTTTTTAAGGAGAGATCATTTGCCATAAGCGGATTGATCTCTCCTGTTTTTGAGTTAAAATTAACGGGTTAAAACCTTTGGTGATATGACCACCCCTGAAGTATAATTCCAATTGAAAGTTATATTGATTGCAGATACTACAATGGTACCGCTATAAACAATTCCGTTTAAGGTTGTTTTAAGCGAATAACTACCATTTGCCAGGTTTACATATCTCATAGCAACAGGACTTGCTATCATGGGTATATCAGTTGTTCCCCGGCAAACTTTTGGTTCCCTAACGTTCACAAAATCGATACTAAAGTTTTTATTATAGTCAACAATGGCCTGATACTGCAATATCCCGTTTGAGCAATACAGCTTTGTTGTTTTGGCATTAAAGCTAATGGATACGCTATCGCGGGCCGCGTTTTGCGAAAAACCGGGTGACAATGTGATTTTATCGCCAGTGAGCGGAACTAATTTAATTGTGTCAGAAGGGTTTCCTACAGTATCTATAGGGTGTGAAGGATTAGAAACGGAATCGGTAAGTACTTTGATTTTTATACTGCCAGGTGTTCCACCAATTTTACTCGCGGTAACGGTGTAATTACCAGCCTTTGTAAAAACAACACGTGCTTTGCCTCCTTGATGAGCGAGTGCACTGAACCCAGCCGGTACAACACTCCAGTTAACAGAATCTGTTAATGTTGCACCTACTAATATAAGGGAGTCCGGTTCATTTATTTTCACTTCGGTTTTACTGGCTATCAGTTTGCCTATCAAGCCTGGGTTGTTAATTTTGTTACATGCTGAAATAATGATGACAACCAGCATTAACGTTGACATAGCGTAGATTAATTTTTTCATTTCCGTAATTGTTTAAAAGGTTTTTTATACCTCATCGAAACAATTATTGAAAACGTTGGGTAAGGCAGCAAGATTTATTCTTTTTCCTTACTCAGTATCTCAAAGCCAATGTTGATTGTATTACCGTTTCCATCAACCAGGGTAAGGATGTGTTTGCCAGGTGAGGGATTCAATGACATTTGGTGAAAATCCTGCGTTTCGCCAACATACTGGTCATCAAGGTGCCAGAATATTTTCATACCGGGAACGCGATGAGCTGCATTGCAGATCATCCGGCCCCTGCTGCCATCAGCCTCGAGGGGTACATATATTTTAGCATCATCTTTAGGATAAATTACCTCCATGGCATTACTATTCTCAGCTTGGGTACAACCAGGGCGAAAAGGTGGTAATACATGATATTGATAATCTCTGGCTTTATAGTAGTATTCCATGGAAGGCGGCAGCACAAACCATTTCTTGTTTACCATATTATCCGGCGATTCACAGTTACCATTCACCTGGTATTGGCCGTCAGCAGATAGATGTATGAGTTTGTGATAAGGGCAAACCGGTGCTTTGAGCCCTGCTTTGGGCACCAGCATATCATCGGTATTATCACAATACTGACCAGCCCGGTAACCGCTTTGATGGCATACCTTTATTTTTACCATTTCGCTGGTTGGCATTTCAAACCAATCGCGCGATACGGGTAACAATCTGAAAATCTCGAACAGGGCAGGGGCAGCTGTATTGATACCCGTTAATCCGGGTCTACCTTCGCCATCTGTATTACCTACCCATACACCAACTACATACCGCGGAGTGATGCCTATTGCCCATCCATCACGAAAACCAAAGCTGGTACCGGTTTTCCATGCTACACGCTGGGTAGAGCTGAATTGTTGCCACAGCATTTCTTCGCCAGGCCGCATTACTTCTTCCATTGCCTGAAAAGTATAATATATAGATGCCGCATCCAATAAACCGTTTTTTTCCAGATTGGGTTTTATAGCTTTTTCAGGCATGCTATAAACGGGACTGTGATAATCAGCCGGGTTATATTGACCATGGTATCTGTTGTAATGATTAAGCACCCGGGCCATATCGGCATAAGCCCCGCTCAATTCCCACAGGGTATTTTCACCACCGCCCAGTATCAGCGACAAGCCATAATGATCGGCCGGTTTGGTTAAGGTAGTAATACCTGATTTTTGCAAAAAATCATAAAAACGTTCGTATTTAAATTGCTGCAGCATTTTTACAGCAGGAACATTTAACGACCGGGATAACGCGCGCGATGCCGGTACAGCACCATCATATCCCAGGTCAAAATTTTCCGGGTGATAACCCGCTATCAGCGTAGGTACATCAGGTAGCAGGCTATTGGGTAATATTAAGCCACTGTGTAGCATCGAGGCATATAACAGGGGTTTCAGTGTGCTGCCGGGGCTGCGCGGGGCGTCAATTACATCTACGTCACTTTCCATCTGCGGATCTTCGCGGTGCGCTATATTACCGGCATAAGCCAGTGTGGCTCCTGTTTCTACATCTAAAACAATTGCTGCTATGTTGTTAATATCATTGGCTTTTAGAAGCTGATGGTGCTGTTCCAGAATATCATTAACCTGCTGTTGCAACGCCGAATTTATACTCGTTTGTAACCGTGTATCACCATCGGGATGATGTTGATGGTCGTTTTTAAAACGTTGAAGCAGGTGCGGAGCTTGTTGCGGTAAGGGCACCGGGCGATCAGGCACGGGTTCCAGTTCTGCCAAAGCTCTGGTAGTACTATCAATAATGCCTTCCTTATAGAGACGCTGAAGTAGTAAATTTCGCTTCCTGAGCAATATAAGCCTGTTTCTGCCGGGATGCACCAATGATGGGGAATTTGGCAGAACGGCCATCGCTGCCATTTCTCCCCATGATAATTTATCAGGTCCCCGCCCATAGTATCGCCATGAGGCGGCATCCAAGCCTATTACATTGGTACCAAATGGAGCATTGCTGGTATATAATGCCAATACTTTATTCTTACTTTGGGTAAGCTCCAATCGCAGGGCCATAAATATTTCTAAAAGTTTATTCCAGATATTACGCTTATGTCGGGTTGCCAGTCTGATAACCTGCATGGTAATAGTGCTGCCACCACTGGTAACTTTTTTTGATAAGATATTTTGTTTTAAGGCTCGTCCAAAGGCTAAAGGGTCAAATCCGGGGTGATGTTCAAAGCGTTTATCTTCAAAAGCTATGATACATTGCTTAAATTTATAGGGCACGCTGTCGTTATAGGGAAAGCGCCATTGACCATCGGTGGCAATAGATGCAGCTAATAATTGCCCGTTATTATCATCAATAACATACGACGTAGGACTTTTAAATAGTGGATTTGGCAAACAAAACCAAAACAACAGGGTTAAAACAGTCAGAAATATGAGTATTAATATTACTTTTGCTTTTTTTAAGTAAATTTTGACTCGTTTTAGTACGGCTTGCATTAAAATATTTTCAATAAAGATATAATAAGCTTATACCGAAGTATAAATATATAACAAAGCAAAGTTTGATCACAAAAACAATAATGACCATACAAAAACTATCAATTATCATCCCCGCTTATAACGAAGGTAACACGATACATTTGATTTTGGATAAAATTAAAGAGGTAAAACTTGTAAATGATATTCAGAAAGAGATCATTATTGTGAATGATTGTTCAAAGGATAATACCGAGCTGGCCATAGCTGCCTATCAGCAAACGAATCCCGACCTTGATATACAATACTTTAAGCATGAAGTAAACAAAGGCAAAGGAGCCGCATTGCATACAGGGATCTCAAAAGCAACTGGCGATTATCTCATTATTCAGGATGCTGACCTTGAATATGATCCTGCGGAGTATAATGACTTGTTAAAACCTGTAGTTTCTGGTTTTGCTGATGTGGTTTATGGTTCGAGGTTTATGGGCAGTAACCCACACCGGATATTGTTTTTCTGGCATACAATCGGCAACAGATGGCTCACCTTCGCCTCAAATATGTTTTCCAACCTCAATCTTACTGACATGGAAACCTGTTATAAGTTGTTTAACACGCAAATGATACAAGGTATTCCGCTTACCGAAAAACGTTTTGGTTTTGAGCCGGAGGTAACCATCAAAATTTCCCGTATTCCCAAGATCCGGATCTATGAAGTAGGTATATCTTATTATGGCCGTACCTATGAGGAAGGTAAAAAGATAGGCTGGAAAGATGGAGTAAGGGCTATTTTTTGTATATTAAAATACGGATTGTTTAAAGCCAGGTAAATAGTTTTCAAAGTTAACATCCCAATACATCGTATGCCCGGCTGTTATTTCGGTGGCCAGGCTGGCCAGATTATTTTCGTCGGTTTTAAAGCTGTTCATTTTCCAATTGCCGCATGAGGCCAGTATGCCCCCATCCAATTCATGATCACCATTTAGGCTCGGGATGTGTTTCAGGTTGTTGTCTAAACCAATAGCGGTTGCTTTGGTTAAGGCTTCTTTACGTGTCCAGAGTAAAAAAAAGCTGTTAATTGAGCCCTGGTGGGCTATATAATTAATCTCATCTTTACTAAAATAATCAGCAAGGATCTCTTTATAACTAAAAGAGGAATCTATCTCTTCGGTATCAATACCAACCTCTGTGTTTGATATGGCAATTAAAACCCAATCACCGGCATGAGATACATTATATTTTAAATCTTGTTGATGTATATAAGGTTTCTTGTTAGCGCTGACAATGAATTTAATGGTGGTGGCTGGTTGATTGGTATATTTACTTAGCAAGCAGCGCAATGCACCACGACTCACTACAAACCGGAGCTTGTCTTTTTTTTGCACATAACGATTGGCCCTTATTATTTCATCCGGTAACAATACTTTAAAAAAATCATCGATAAATGCCAGGTTTGAACTGATCCTGATGCGCCAGACATCAACCTGGCCATCTCTTAATTTATAATCACAATCTGCTCCGTTTTGCCAATTAATGTCATCCTCGTATTTGATATGAACTTTAATTAAACACATAACTACAGTTGTTTAGGTTCGGCTTTGTTTAGGCAGTTTTGTAATATACTTGCAAATATTTTATCATTAGGCGCTTTAAAAATGGTATTATGTCCACCTGGTATTTTATGGATGCTAACCCCTTTTAAGGCATACGGCTTCCAACCAAGGTATTCAAAATCATCCAAATAAAAAGTACGATCCTCCGCTCTGAATAATTCAATTGAAATATTCCGGGCCTCTAATTTATAATGTTTTTCGGCAAGTATGTTCATTTCATCTATTTTATTGGCGTAACCAAAAAAACCTTCCTGCTTTTCATCCTTAAATAGCTTCCAAAATACCTTGGTTAATCCTCGTTTGGTAACGTTACCGGCATGTACTAAGGTATTCACAAAACCATTTGGAAACGTAAGATTGTATAACAATTTACGCGCGAAAAACTTGCCTCTTTTTACCTGCATGGTTAACCAGGGATCAAAACGTGGAGAACGGTAGGCATAAGTATCAAACATGGCCAGCATTTTTACCTGCTTGCCTTGTTCTTCCAGCTGTTTAGCCATTTCAAAAGCTATGATTCCCCCGAATGAATACCCAGCGAGGGCATAAGGCCCGTTTTGGTTTTGTGCAATAATAGCCGCATTATAATGCGCGGCGATATCAACAATATTGCTTAAGGGTTCGTCAACACCATTAAGACCTTTAGCTTGCAGACCATACACAGGCTGGTCAGCATCCATGCCCGACGCCAGGGTGTTAAATAATAATACATTAAGACCGGCTCCATGCACGATATACAATGGCATTTTATTACCCGAAGGTTTAATAGGTACTAACGAATCCCATACGATGGATTTACCATCCATTTCCAGCATTAATGCCATTTTTTCAACTGTGGAATTTTCAAAAAGTGCCGCAAGAGGCAGGCGTTTACCGGTGAGCTTTTCTATCCGGGTCATTACCTGTACCGCTATAAGTGAATGACCACCTAACTCAAAGAAATTATCGTATATACTGATATTTTTAATCCCCAGAAATTCCGACCAAACATCAGCCACCAGTTTCTCTATGTCTGTTCTGGGCGCTATAAACAGATGGATACTTTCGGCCAGCTTGTGGTGTTTATCGGCCAGCGCTTTTTTATCTACCTTACCGTTGGGGGTTAAAGGCATAGCGGGAATAATGATCAGGTTATCTGGTACCATATAATCTGGAAGCACTGATCTTAAAGCAGTTTTCCAATCTTTTACCTGATCTGTTTCAGACCCGACCTTGTAGTTGTCTTTAATAATCACATAAGCCACCAGTTTATCGATCCCATTTTTATCGGGCTGGGCCAAAACTACAGCTTCTTTGATGTTATATTGATTAACCAGGTGATATTCGATCTCACCTGTCTCAATACGATAACCCCGTATTTTTATCTGCGAATCAATCCGGCCAAGGCATTCTATTTCTCCATTTTCAAGGAATTTACCCAGATCACCGGTTCGGTACATTTTATTGCCAGCGATTTTGGAAAAAGGATCGGTAATGAATTTTTCGGCGGTTAATACAGGCTGATTTATATAACCTTTGGCCACACCATCACCACTAATGTATATCTCGCCGGCTGTTCCGGCGGGTAATGGATTCAGATACTTATCTAAAATATAAATGGCTGTATTATCAATAGGCCGGCCAATGGTAATAATGCCGTCATCAGCCTTAATTTGTTTTATGGTTGACCATATAGTGGTTTCGGTAGGCCCATAAACGTTCCATAAGCTTTCTGCCCGTGCGGTTATTTTTTCAGCCAGTTCTTTCGGCAATGCCTCGCCACCGCAAATAACTTTAAATGGGGTTGAACTATCCCAGCCGGCTTCGAGCATAATACGCCAGGTATATGGCGTAGCTTGCATAATGGTAATGCCTTCTTTCCTGATCATATTCAGTAAAGCCCGTCCGTCTTTGGCTTCTGCGTTATCGGCAATGATCACCTGTGCACCGCTGATGAGTGGTAAAAATAATTCCAGGCCCGAAATATCAAAGCTTACCGTGGTTACTGCCAGCAGTTTATCTGCAGCAGTAATGCCCGGTGCTTTTTGCATGCTATACAAAAAATTAACCAGGTTATGATGGGCAATCTGTACGCCCTTGGGTAACCCTGTTGAGCCGGAGGTATATAGTATATAAACCAGGTCTTCACCATTTACTTCCACATCGACATCACTTACCGGGTATTGATCAAGCAAAGACCATATATTATCAACCAGTAGTTCTTTTGCGGATGATTGGTATCGTTCTTTATAATCTTCGGAGGTAATAAGCAACACAGCATCAGAGTCGGTCAGCATGTGGTTAATGCGGTTTAAAGGAAACTGCGGATCTACCGGAACGTATACGGCGCCGGTTTTCATGATACCCAACATAACCACAACCAATTGTGCCGAACGATCAAGCACAAATGCTACTTTATCTCCCTTTTTAACTCCTTCATTAATCAGTAATGCCGCCAGTTGGTTGGCCTTTTTATTCAACTGTTTATAGGTAAGCGACTGCTCTGCGAACTTTATAGCTATTTGATCACCAGATTCTTGTGAACGTTGGCTAATCAAATCGTGAAGACCTTTATCTTTTGGATAAACAGCAAACGTATTATTCCAGGTATTTAACTGGTTAATGAGTTTCTGCGAATTTTTAAGAGGAATATCGGCAATGAGTATATCAGGATTGTTTACCAGTTGCTCCAGCAAAAATTCAAAATCATCCATCATATTAGCGATGGTTGATGATTTGAATAACTGCGTATTGTATGACCACTCTAAGGTAAGCGATTCATCGCGCCCGGAAATATTGACAAATAGCTCGAAGCTTTCGTATTCTCGCGGGTTACTTATCAACAGATGTTGTAAGCCATCAAAGTTTACATCATCGTCGAGCCCCATGTCAATGTTAAACATTACCGGTACCAGGGGTATCCGGGAAGCATCACGCGCAATATTCAAGTTTTTGAGCAGGCTGCCAAATGTATATTGCTGATGCTCATAGGCATCTAAAATAGCTGACGTACGTTGTTTTAAATAGCTTTTAAATGAAAGTTCACCTTTTGGGAAGCTTCTTAACGCAAGCAGATTAACACAATGACCAACTAAACCATAATGGCCGGTAGCCGACTGCCCTGCGGCAGGCAAACCTAAAATGATCTCCTCTTGTCCGGTTAAACGTTGCAGAAAAATTTCAAATGCTGCCAACAAGGTGGTTACAAAGCTGCTGCCATGATTTTTAGCCAACTTTTTGAGGGATGAAGCTAATCCACTATGTAGGCTAAAATCATCCCGGTGACTTTTATAGGTACGTAGAGTCGGGCGTGGCAGATCGGTAGGGATATTTAGTATATAGCTGCTGTCTTTAAATTGATTCAGCCAATAAGCTTCAGTGCTTCTATATTCAGGAGTTTGCTCAAATAGTAATTGCTCTGCCGCGTAATTACTAAAAAGGGGTGCCGGCGGCAATTGCGGATATTCATTGTTGATAAAGGCATTATAAAGTTTACCAAGATCCTGCATCAGGATACCTATAGACCATCCGTCACAAATGATGTGATGGGCGATGAAGGTTAAAAGATATTTGTCGCTGGCTAACTTGATCAGTGTTGTTTTAAACAGTGGGCCTGTTACCAGGTTAAATGGCGTTAATGCGTTTTGCTGATTTTGATCCTCAATAAAAAGCTGTTGTTTTTCGGTTGACCGGTCAGATACATCCTGGTAATCAATCTCAAGGGGTAACTCCTTATAAATGCAAATGTATTTACCATCAGCGCTAAAGCAGGAGCGGAGAGCTTCATGCCGGTTGGTGAGTTCCTGGAGTGCCTGGAGCATGGCATCCCGATTAAGTGTACCTGAAAATAATAACGAAAACGATTCATTATAAGCACAGTTAGCTTCATCGCCGCCAATAAGGCATGATGTCCAGATCTCCAGCTGTGATTCCGTTGAATGGGCTAAACTCAGTAACTCAGGCCCGGCAAAGGGATCAAATTCAACGGGAATAGCATCGTATGTATAGATATTGTCCAAATCAGTTGTTGCTAACTTTTACCTGTAAATACTTTCCTGGATTTTCTTCGTCATTGATAAACCAGCCCGGATTTCCATCTTTATCCCGACCAAGTTTTGCACCTGGAACAGGAGAGGTTGTTGGCAATCCATTTTGTGCAATAATGGTTTGCCGAGGTTTTTCTGAGGGCATAAATCCTGCTTTTATCAATTCTACAACGCTTTCGCCAAATTTATTGATGATCTGATCTACCTCTTCATCAGTATGAGCCGTAGTTAAAAAACAAGGAAAAAGATCCCAGATATGGATTCCTTTTAAGCGCATCAGGGTAAATAACAACTCACCATAAGCCAGTTCATATTTGAATTTTATTTTCCACAACGAACCAAAATAAGGTACATATAATGGAATGGCATACTGCTCGCAAATGGCATTTAAAGCATCGGCCAATCGTTTAGTACGAGTATTAAGACCCTCTTGAAGTGCCGGACCTTGTTCCTTCATGTGCAATAATGAAGCCCTGCCTGCTGACAATGCCAAAGGGTGGCGAACGAATGTACCAGCAAAGTAAGTAACACCAGCTTCTGGGGTAGAGTCATCCCCATATTGCCAGTTTCCGCCATCTAAAGCATCCATATACTTGCTGATACCCGCTATTGCGCCGATGGGCATGCCGCCACCAATTACTTTTCCGTAAGTACCCAGATCGGCCTTGATTCCAAACAAAGCCTGTGCACCACCCGGATGCATCCGGAAACCGGTTATCACTTCGTCAAATATTAAAACAGTTTCTGATTGATGCGTTATCTCCCGTACTTTTTTTAAGAAAGCAATGGGCTGAAATTCCGGTCTCCGGCTTTGGACAGGTTCTACCAGTACCGCTGCCAATTCGTGTGCCCGTTCGGCTATTATTTTTAAAGATTCTTCTGTGCCATAATCCAGTATCAGCATATTTTGTACTACTTCGGGCATAATGCCTGGTGCAGCCGGCACTGTTTTTAGTTTTTTGGTTCCACGGACAATCACTTCATCGTTAATACCATGATAAGACCCGCTAAAAGCTACAATTAGCGACCGCCCAGTAACGGTACGGGCTATACGCATAGCACCCAGAACAGCCTCGGAACCCGTATTACAAAGTGCTGCACGGTCAAAATTGGTAAATTCAGTGATCAGTTTGCAAACTTCGCCGGCAAGTTCATGCTGCGGACCTATTTCATAGCCTTTTTCAACCTGCTCCAAAACAGCTTTTTTTAGAAAATCTGTTTGATAACCTAAAAAGTTCGACCCAAAACCATTCAATGCATCAATATATTCATTACCATCAATGTCCCATACATGGCTGCCTTTGGAACGATTAACCACCAAAGGGTATACAATTTCTTTGGTTAAAGGCCTAAAGCCACTAACCACCCGTGGATCGGCCATATATGGACGGTCTTTTTGTGTTTGCGCTTTGCTGGCTTTGGTTTTAGTATTGTATTGTATAGTTAGTTCCCTTAAAAAGGTCGCTTGTTTATCATCCAATCCCAGCGTTTGCTTTTCAATGCGGGCGGTGGCACCAAAAGGTTTTTTTAGCTCTATCTGTTCTTCCGGTGTAAGCTCGTACGTCACCTGCTGCGGTTTTGCAGGAGTTATGGCAGGTGTATTATGGTTTTGAATAGCCGCCGACGGCTGAATACTACCACCATTTTGTATCAGTGCCAGCTGATTAGTAAGTAACTGTAATTGCTGTGATATTAAACCGATGATCAGATCATTACTTCCTGTGCCGTTATTTACGGGCAAAGGAGTAAATGTTTGTTGTTGCGATGCTGCTACGGGCGCAACAACTTCTGATTGTAATACCTCAGCAGCCAGGTTTGCATCAAGGTAAGATGCCAACAGGTTTAAACTATTATACTCTTCAAATAACTTTCTGAAAGTGATTGGTATATTAAATGTCTTTTTAAGGTTCGTAGCGATTTGCGTCAGCGAAAGAGAATCGAATCCAAGTTCAATAAAACTCAAACCCGTATTGGCCGTATCAATTTCGATGCCTGCCGCATCTTCAAATATTTCTTTTAGTTGATGAATTAAAATATCTTTTCTCATCGGTGTGGTTTGAATGATGATGTTTTCTGTTTGTTGTACTAAGACATTGGCGGCTGTTTCAACCTTATTGATAGCGATAGCCGGTTCGAGCCAATATTGTTTATGGTCAAACGCGTACGTTGGCAAGTCGATCTTTTTTCTATTCTGGCCTTGATAAACTGCTTCCCAGTTAAGTTCTACTCCGTTTAACCAAAACTGCCCCTGGGCCTTAAGCAGGGAATACTCTTCACTTAGGGTCTCCGTTTTTTCAAATCCGGATATGGCAGTGACATTCCTGCCGGCTGTATGCTGGCGCGTTAATGCAGCCAATATATTTCCCGGCCCAACTTCCAGGAAAAGTCTGTTTTCATCTTCCAGCAAGGTATCCAAACCATTGGCAAAGCGAACAGTTTTACGTAGATGTTGTGCCCAATAATTTAGGTCGGTGGCTTCGGCAGCGCTCATCCAATAACCGGTTACAGTTGATACTATGGGTTTTACAGGAGCGTTTAATTTTATTGATCTTACTACTGCTTCAAACGGGGCAATAACTTCATCCATCATAGATGAATGGAAGGCATGGCTGGTTACCAGCAAGCGGCTTGGAATACCTTTTTTAGATAAATTATCGGCAAATTTATTGATCAGTTCATCCGGGCCTGCTACCACGCATAATTTACGGCTGTTAATGGCAGCTATGGATAAGCCTTCGGGCAACAGTTCGTTAAGTTGATCAGCTGTTAATCTTACAGATAACATGCTGCCTTTCAACACGTCATTTACTAACCTCGCCCTTTCAGATATCATGGTCAAAGCATCCTTAAGGCTAAAGATCCCTGCTAAATGCGCCGCTACAAATTCACCAATACTATGGCCAATTAAAACCTCGGGTTGTATACCCCAGTTCATCCATAATCTGGCCATGGCATATTCCAGGATAAATATGGCTGGCTGGGCGTTTAGTGTTTGTTTTATTTTTTCGAGCGATTGACTACCAGGCGTTTCAGGATACATAACCTGTAACAGGTTTTCATGTATCGTTCCTTGTAGCAAGACTATGCATTCATTAACCGCGTTAGCAAAAACGGGCTCGTTCTGATAAAGATCCATACCCATTTCAGCATACTGCGAGCCTTGTCCCGGAAACATAAATACAATGCCGCTTATCCCTGCTTTTAAGTTTTTGTAAGCCGAAGGATCAACTTGCAGTGTGTCCAGTTTAGCCAGTAATTCATCATTATCAGCCACGACCATAAACCTGCGGAAATTAAACCTGGCTCTTGTGGTTTGCAGTGTATAGGCAACATCATTCAAATCGATATTTGCCTGGTGTGAAATATACTTGCTTATCCTTTGAGCATAATTATTAAGACTATTCTCCGTTTTTGCCGACCAACAGAATAGTTTCCATGGTTTTTCTTTGCCTTGAGGTACTGTCCTGGATTTGAATTCTTCTATGACCACATGAACATTGGTTCCGCCTACTCCGAATGAACTTACACCTGCGCGCCTGATGGCGTTACTATTCCAGGGTTTTAGCTTCGCATTTACATAGAAAGGGGTATCGTCAATATCAATATTAGGGTTAATGTGCTGATAAAACAGGGAAGGAGGGATTTGCTTATTGCGAAGCGATAATACCGTTTTAATAAGACCGGCTATACCAGAAGCCGCTGTAAGATGCCCCATATTGCTTTTTACGGAACCAATAGCGCAAAACTGCTTTTTATCCTGTTCGCCAAAAGCAAGATTTAAACCTTGTATTTCAATGGGATCACCCAGGGGAGTGGCAGTTCCGTGAGCTTCGATATAACTGATGGAAGAAGCTTCAACTCCAGCATCATCAATAGCTGTGGCAATAGCGCCAGCTTGTCCTTGTGCGCTTGGGCCACTGAAACTACTTTTTACAGCGCCATCATTATTAACACCGACGCCTTTTATAACGCCGTAGATAGTATCGCCGTCATGCAGCGCATCTTCGAGATTTTTTAAAAGAACAACACCTGCGCCATCACTGAAAACCGTACCAGTTGCTGATGAGTCAAACGGACGGCAATGACCATCGCTGCTCATGATCGATCCTTCTTCATAAAGATGCCCGCTTTTTATAGGCGATGTGATGGATGCCGCACCGGCAATAGCTACATCACATTGTCCGTTACGTATACTGTTTACCGCTTGTACCACTGCTAATAAAGAGGTAGAACAAGCTGCGTAGACCGCTACTGCCGGGCCTTGTAAGTTTAACTGATAGGCGGTACGAGTGGCTATATAGTCTTTTTCGTTTAGCAATCTCACCTGGAAATGCCCCGTCTTTTCTACTATGTCGGGATTGGTTAAAACATTATTATCATAATAGGTATTGTACCCGCATCCTGCAAAAACGCCAATCGTTCCAATGTATCTTTCCGGTAGATGCCCGGTTTTTTCCAACACTTCCCAGGCTATCTCTAAAAATACGCGATGTTGGGGATCCATCAACTCAGCCGACCGGGGATTGAAACCAAAAAATTCGGCGTCAAATTTGTCAGCTCCACCAATAATGCCACGGGCTTTTACATAGGCAGGGTTGGTTTTTACAGCAGATGGAATATGTTTATCTATTTCATCAACATTAAAAAAACTGGTTGTTTCGCGGCCTTCGGCTAATAACTCCCAAAATTCATCGATCGTATTAGCTCCAGGAAACCTGCCGGCCATACCTATGATCGCGACATCCCGGTTGGTATTGTTATCCTTATCTTTCTTACGTATTGAAAGAGGTTTTGTCTTATTTGTACCATTTAGTAAATCCGCTAAACCAGCCACAGTAGGGTATTGGTAAAGCTTGGTTACAGCAATGGCGTAATTATACTGTTGTTTTAATTCGGCAATTGTTTTTAAGGCCAGTAAGGAATTACCGCCAAGCTCAAAAAAATTATCATCTGTACCAATTCTGTCCAGTTGCAATAAGCTTGTCCAAACAGAAGTAATATTTCTCTCGATTGCCGTAGCTGGTGATCTGTACAATGTGGAAAGCTCCGGTCTTTGCAGGTTAGCTTTTGGCAATGCTTTCCGATCTACTTTACCACTGGTGGTTTTGGGTAACTCATTTAGCCAAACATAAGCCGAAGGAAGCATAAAATCCGGCAGATGCTTCTCCAAATGCTGGCGTACTTTATTTGTGCTTTGCAATTCATCAGAAGCCACCAGATAAGCCAGAAGGCGTTTTTGCCCTGCAGTATCTTCACCAGCTATAACTACCGCCTGTTTGATGTTTTCAAGCTGGTTTAGCAATACTTCTATCTCGCCTAATTCAACGCGGTTTCCCCTGATCTTTACCTGGGTGTCTTTTCTTCCTAAGTATTCAATAGTGCCATCTGGTAAATAACGGGCAAGATCCCCGGTACGGTAAATACGGGTTGTTTTGTCTGTCGATCCTTGCCAGTTGATGAACTTTTCGGTTGTTAGTTCAAGGTTATTTAAATAGCCTTCCGCCAAACTGAAACCGGCAACGCAAAGTTCGCCGGTTTCCCCGTCAGGCAGCCTGGTAAAATTTTCATCAAGTATAATGATGTCTGTATGGTTGATAGGGGTTCCAATGGTTGGCAAAAATGGCCATAGCGAAGCATCACCATTTAACTTTAGTTGTGTTACCACATGAGTCTCTGTGGGGCCGTATTGATTATATAATATACAGCCTGGCAGAGACTTAAAAAAGTTGATGATCTGAGGGGTTATTTTCAATTGTTCGCCAGCAGTCATGATCTCTTGCAAACAAGCAGGGACAAGATTATTGGCAATAGCGGCTTCTGTTAAATACTGAAGCACTACAAAAGGTAAAAAGATGCGATTTACGGAATGTGTTTCAATATACTGTAGTAATTGAACCGGATCAATTCTCAGGTCGTCATTTACAAGTACCAGCGTACCGCCGGTGGTTAATGTGGCGAAGATCTCCTGAAAGGATACATCGAAAGTAAGCGGAGCAAATTGCAGGGTACGTGAATCTGACGCGGATGTAGAATTATCTTTTTGCCACAATAAAAGATTTACCAAAGCTGCATGTCCCATTAACACGCCTTTTGGTTTGCCGGTCGACCCGGAAGTATACAACACATAAGCTCCGGCAGGATTTGTTATTGGAGGTAATGCACCAACTTCAGGGTAAATTTTATCGCTTAACAGTATACTAATGGGTAGTTCTTCAAAGAAACGTTCCTGGTTTTTGGTAACTATACAGGTATCGATGCCAGCGTCTGCTATGATCTGCTCAAGTCTGTCTTTTGGATAATCGGGATCAAGAGGTAAGTATGCTTTACCGGCTTTAAGTATAGCCAATACACTAATTATCGTTTCAATACAACGATGAGTGCTTACACCAATTATTGCAGAAGCTGAGGTTTGAGCTAAAATTACAGACGCAAGATTATTTGATACCTGATTTAAACGGGCATAGGTGATACTTTCGCCATTATAAACAACAGCGGTGGCATCAGGTGTTTTATTTAGCTGACGCTCAAATAACTCGTTAACCAGAAGTGTATGATCTGTATCCTCTGATGCGTTGCCGTTGTAATTATTCATGAGTTGACAAGGATAGCTATCTGCGCTGGTCAAACCATTTATTTATTGGATTTTAAAGTTAGTTGCAGGAACTTTAAACCAGATCAGGATAGCTATTTTATGCTTTTATATATTTAATATTTTAATTGTATCTAAACATCTACTATTGTTTACGTTGTGCCTTTTCCCACACCGCGCTTTGTTTGCTGGTAAAATACCTGATAATACCGGCCAAAACCGCATAATTCATCACACAAAAATAATATGGTATAAATAATACTTTTATTCGCAGTTGTTTCTTTTCCATGATAAAGCCTAACAGGGCAAGTACATAAAACAATATTTGAGCCAATAAAAGCATTTGGTACCCGGTTGCCCCTGGTTTAAGGGCCAATATGCTGTTGAGTACAAATGACAATATCAATAAAAAAGGGGTTATAGTCCATCGTAAAACACGGTGGCTGATATATTGAAATGAAAGTATTGGGTAAAGAAAAGGGTTAAACAGGCTTTTTAAACGCAAAATAGATTGTATTCCTCCGGCAGCTATTCTAATCTTTCTTTTTAACTCTTCAGTTACATTTTCTGATGCCGTTTCGGTGGCATAAGCCTCAGGCTCATATATAATCCGGTATCCTTTTTGGGCTATCAGCATAGAAATCATAAAATCATCTAAGACCGTATCAGCTGGAACCGGTTGATAAAGTGACCGCCTTACACTAAACAATTCGCCGGCTGCGCCTACAACAGAATAAAGTTCAGAATCCCATTTTTTTAATGCTGATTCATACTTCCAATAAAAGCCTTCGCCTGCAGCGCTGGCGTCAGCATTTTCATCAAAGTGTACACGTTTTTCCCCGGCTACCGCCCCAACTGTGGCATTACTGTAATGCCTGCATATTTTTATTAAGGCATCTTTATTTAAAAAAGTATTAGCATCGGTAAACACAACGGCATCGGTATGTACAAATTCCATTGCGCGATGGATGGCTGCTATTTTACCGGCCCGTTGTGGTTGATGCAATAATTGGATCCGTGGATATTGGGCTATGATGTTTGGTGTATCGTCCGACGAACCATCTGTTATAAAAAGCAGGTTTAGCTTTCCTGCCGGGTAATTTAATAAAAGGGTATTGGCTATTTTATCTTTTATAAATCCCTCCTCATTATAAGCAGCAACTACTAATGTACATGTAGGCAGGTTGTCTAAATCTTCGACTACCGTTTTAATACCCTTAAATATCCGTTTAACACGAATGATAAAATATAAAAGGAACCCATACCCGGCAAAGGTGTAAAATACGATAAGGAGGCTTAGGGATAATATAACTTTCATTTAATAGTATTAATAGGATAACCTAAATCGGTACTGTTTTTTGAATGGGTAAAATTCCACCAAACGGCTTTAAAAAGTACAGGAATAAAGTGACTGTCACCAGCTTTGAGATAAGCTATTAAATTGCGGGGTACTACAAGAAGTGAAAAGTAAATATAAAAGATCAGCGTTTTGAAAAAAGGTGCGTTCCGGCGTATAAAAAGTATGCGGTTACGGTTCATGAAATACTCCTTCAGTTTACTTTTCTTGCCTACAGAAACTGATTCTTTATGGTAGATTACTGCATCGGTACAAACCCAGGCTTTGTATCCAGCCTTGATGATATGCTCACTCCAGTCCACTTCTTCGTAGTATAAAAAATAGTTCTCGCTCATTAGCCCGGCTTTATCTACGGCTTCTTTCCTGATCATCATAGCAGCGCCATGGCAATAGGCAGTTGGGCCAGTAATGTGATCGTATTGACCCAGATCTTTTTGTTTTAATCCAATGCAACTATTACGACAGGTATAATAATTCATTGGCGTATAACCGGCATATTGTATCAGCTGCTTATCACTGTAATATTTGATCATGGGCGATATCATACCCACTTCAGTGTTTGCATCCATGGCTTGCACCAATTTTTCTACCAACCCGGAAGTAAATTCAGTATCGTTGTTGACTAAAAAAAGATAATCACCTGTTGCTTCTTTAATGCCCAGATTATTTCCCCCTGCAAAACCCAGGTTAATTTCTGAACGTATAAAAATTACGTGAGGATATTTTAAAGACCACTCTGGTAAGGGATTTGCTATACTTGCATTGTCAACTACAATAATTTCGATGTTTTTGTAGCTGTTCAACTTTTCTATTGATTCAAGCAAATCTTCAGTTACAGCCGGCTGATTAAAATTTACAGTAACAATAGAAATTTTTTTCATGTATAATGATTAATACCGACTGTGATACGTTTACGAATTAATATTATCAAAAGTTAAGCCATAGCTATATGAAGCGTATAACCAGGAGCTTGTCGGGAATTAGGGAGTACGTTATAACATAAGGTCGTATTGATACAGAAGTATTTATAGTGTTATTTCTTAATCAGAAAAGATTATCTAAAAATTAAAATCGTAATATAAAATAACTATGGATGATGGAACGAAGCAGGTTTCATTGAGTAAAAATCGCCCCAAATTACACTTCCCCAATTTAAACGGGATAAGAGCTTTGGCTGCCCTTATGGTAGTTATAGCACATATTGAATTACACAAGGCTAATTTCAACATACCTCGTATTCCGCATTTTAACGTGCTTAATTTAGGAAAGATCGGAGTAACCGTTTTCTTTTCATTAAGTGGGTTCTTAATAACCTATTTATTACTGGAAGAAAAGAAAAACTTTAAGGCAGTTAACTTTAAAGCATTCTACATGCGAAGGCTTTTGAGGATATGGCCCTTATATTTCCTGGTAGTTTTGTTTGGCTTTTTCATTTATCCGGGTGGATCAAATAAAGCATTATGGCTCTCTGTATTGTTTTTACCTAATCTTGCTTTTTGTTTGAACTTGTTGCCTGCTATTATGGATCCTATATGGTCAATAGGTACAGAAGAGCAGTTTTATATTTTTCATCCACACTTTTTCAGAATTAAAAAGCTGAAGCATGTTCTTTATGCCTTGTTATTTTTTATTGTCCTTATTATAACCATTCAATTAGTATTTGGAAAGTTGGCTGATGAAAATCGGGTTTACCAAATCCTGCATTTGGTTTTGTATTACGCCCGGTATGATAATATGATGATAGGGGCAGTCATCGCGGTTATTTACTACAATAGCAAACACCCTGAATTTGAATTTAAATTTCAGGTCTTATTTGATGTCATCTTTAAAAAATGGTTCCAGGTTTTATTGCTGGTGGCCTACTTTATTTACCTGGGATTGTATATTAATTATGATATCCCTCATGGTGATGTTTTGATAGCTTTTATGTCATCGTTGCTTATTGTAAACCTTTGCGAAGCCAAAACAAGTATCTATTCCTTAAATCACCTATACCTGGATTACATTGGCCAAATTTCATACGGCATATATCTGCTGCACAAGTTTGTGTTGTTCCTGGTTTTGTATCTGGTTAAAAAGTATTTACCTTCCGGAGGTATGGTTGTCGAAAATATAATGATCTATTTAGCAACTATAGGGGGGACTATTGCTTTGGCCTCAGCCTCTTATTATTGGTACGAAAAGCCATTCTTAAAGATCAAAAAACGATTTCAAAAAATTACCCAGTAATAATTAATATCACCGGGTAACAGATTAGTTAATAGTATAGTTGATTTTTAATTTTTTGATACTTGATCAAGGCAATTTTGTAATACTACGGCAAATTCCTTGTCGTTTGGTGGAGCAAATATGGTATTATGTTCACCGGGTATTTCATGTACATGAACGCCTTTTTGTGCAAATGGCCGCCATCCCAGGAAATTAAAATCAGCCATATAAAAAGTTCGTTTTTTGGCTCTGAATAACTCAATGGCTATAGGCAATGGTGTTAAAACATAATTCCGCAAAGCTTTCTCACTGGCTTCGTCTATTTCGTTATCATAAGCGAAAAAGCCTTCCTTTTTCTCGTCTTTACCGGGAGCTATTTTCCAGAAAAGCTTAATGAACTTTCGTTTAATGATCAGGCTCTTATACTCAATGGTGCGTTTAGGATCTTCTGCAAGTAACACCAGGCTATAGCCAATCTGCTTTAACACTAACGTAGCTTTATTAAATACCTTTTTCAATAAAGGGTCATTAACCGTTGACAGATCAGCATAAGTATCAAACATGGCCAGCATTTTTACTTCTTTACCGGTAGCCATGAGTTGTTTTGCCATTTCATAGGCTATAATGCCACCTAAGGAGTAACCCGCAAGTGCATATGGGCCATCAGGGTTTTTGGCCACAATCTCCGCAATGTAATTAGCGGCTATGTCTTCCATCACATCCAATGGTTCATCAATACCGTTAAGTCCTTTAGCTTGAAGGCCATAAACCGGTTGCTCTGCATCCATATTCATGGCGAGCGCATTAAATAACAACACATTTAAACCGGCACCATGTACAATATACAGCGGCATTTTTGTACCATTGGGCTTTATCGGCACCAATGACTCCCAGGTGATTGATGTAGCATCAAGCTCCAATCTGGCGGCCAGTTTTTCCACCGTGGAATGTTCAAATAACGTGGCAAGCGGCAGACGTTTACCTGTTTCCTGTTCCAGGCGAGCCATGATCTTAACAGCCACCAGCGAACGGCCACCCAGTTCAAAGAAATTATCGAAAATGCTAATGGTTTCCAATCCCATTAACTCAGTCCAGATATCGGCTACAAGCTTTTCGTTACTGGTGCGTGGCGCAACTATTTCGCCGCTGCGTTGTATATTACTATAATTGGGTTTTGGTAAAGCCTTACGGTCTATCTTCCCATTGGGAGTGATCGGTATGGTTTCCATGATCACAAAGTCATCCGGTACCATATATTCGGGTAATACTTCCAGCAAGCCCCGTTGCCAGGTATCAAATTGCGCACGCAGATCATTGTCGCTTTTTTGATCGTTGATGATGACATAACCTACTAACCGGGGATTGCCGGGGGTATCTTCACGGGCGATAACCACGGCCTGTTTTACATTGTCCTGTTTTAAAAGGTTTTGTTCAATCTCTTCCAGTTCAATCCGGTAACCGCGTACTTTTACCTGGTGATCAATGCGACCGAGACAAACGATCTCTCCATCTTCGCGTATCTTCCCCAAATCGCCGGTACGGTACATTTTGCTGCCTGGGATACCAGAGAAAACATCATCAACAAAACGCTCATCTGTAAGTTCCGGACGATTTAAATAACCCTTTGCAACACCATCGCCACCAATGTATATTTCGCCAATGCTGCCGTCTGCAAAGTTATTCAGCTTCTCATCAAGGATATAAACCTGAGTATTGTCGATAGGCCTACCAATCGAAATATCTTCATCATTAATGATGTGCTTTACAGTTGACCATACCGTAGTTTCAGTTGGGCCATACATATTCCAAAGTTCAGAACAGCGGGCAAGGAGTTTGTTGATCAGATCTTTTGGGAGCGCTTCGCCTCCGCAGAGTATCCTGAGCGGGAACTTAGTTTCCCAGCCGGCCTCCAGCATTACCCGCCATGTATAAGGGGTGGCCTGCATTACGGTTATCTGATGATCAGCAACCAGGTCTATCAACGCACGGCCATCTTTTGCGGTAATGGCATCTGTGATAATGAGCCTGGCACCCGTTAATAATGGCAGAAACATTTCGAGCCCAGCGATATCAAATGAGATAGTTGTAACGGCAAGCAAATTATCGCCGGCTTTTAGTCCGGGTTCTTTCTGCATGCTGAGTAGAAAGTTTACCAGGTTATGATGTTTGATCTGTACTCCTTTAGGTTTACCGGTTGATCCTGATGTAAACAGCACATAGGCCAAATCGTCTCCGGTAACTATAGTTTCAGGCTCATCTGCACTGTAGCTATCGAACTTACTGATGGCATCTTCAATCAAAACTTCCTGGGCTCGTGAAACAAAATGTCCTTTAAATTTTTTAGAGGTGAGCAGTATTTTAGCTGATGAATCATCCATCATAAACTCAACCCGGTCTTTTGGATATTCAGGATCAAGCGGTACATAAGCTGCGCCGGTTTTAAGAATAGCCAGCAAGGCGATAATCATTTCGGGCGAGCGATCAATGGATAAACCAATAATATCGCCGGTTTGCATATTGAAGGTAAGTAAATGCGCGGCCAGTTTATTTGCGGCTTCGTTTACCTGTTTAAAAGTAAGCGAACGATTTTCAAACACCACAGCAACATGATCTGGTATTTGCGCCGCCCGATCAGCAATAAGATGGTGGAGCGCTTTATCTTTTGGATAAGGGGCCTGGGTATTGTTTAGTGTATTTATAGCGTCTGGGTTTACTGAAGCGGCCATCGTGAGACATTTAATTATTTACCCGGTTAATTCAACTTCAAATATTATATACGTAATTAAGCGGCAGTATGATCGTGAGGTGTATGTATAAATTTTTTATTGGCACCTTTTAATTTAAATAACAACAATAGCATAGTAAAAAATATCATCGGTAGTTTTAAAGCTGCTTTGAATAATTGCTTGTTAAAGTATTCTCCCGGTATAGCAACAACAATACCAATATAGCAGCAGCATGTTGCGATAAGCCATAGGTACCAGTGAGGACCTATGCCCGGAAGCAGGAAGGAAATCAGCAGCATAAAAGGCATCAGTCCCAACATTAGTACCCGTGGCAATATGGACATCTGATATATTTCATTGAAGTAATCAAAATTTCCGTGTAAAAACAGTTCACCAAAGCCGCTGCTACCATATTTACGCAGCAGATTAAATTGGGCCGATAACCACCTTTTGCGTTGCTTTTTAAATACTTCTGGATTACTTACCTTTTCATCATAAACCAAAGCTTTTTCGGCGTAGGCTACGCTTATTTTTTGCCTGGTGAGTATTAATCCCATTTCCTTGTCAAAACCGCCCACGGCATCTATTTTACTCATGGTTTCTTTAAATAGCTTGTATTCCAATGCCATTCCGGAACCAATTATAGCTGCTGAGAGTTTAAATACCCATTGTGCCTTTCTGAAAATATGATTGTTAACTTCTTCGCTGATGCCATCAAGTACAGCTACCTGAGTGTTAGTGTTTTTGGCTACGCGATGTCCTTGTATCACCCGTTCGCCGGTTTGCAGCCAGTTATTCATCTGGTGCAGATAATCAGGTGCAGCCACATTATCTATATCAAAAACTATGGCAGCATCAAAACCTTCGGCTGTATTTTCAATGGCCTTGTTAAGAGCCTTAGACTTAGTGCTGTTCTCAAAAAAAACCTCTAATACCTGTAAGGGCATTTGCTTTAATTTTGTAATGGTTTCGGCTTGTAATGAATCGGCAATGATACAAACATGAAACAGATCTTTAGGATAATCAATAGTTAAGGCGCTTGCGGCAGAGTTTAATAAAATCGCATCTTCTTTATATGCACAGATATAAATTACAAACCTGCTTAACGAAGAAGCAACTGGTGGCTGCTTAATGGGTATTAATTTCCCCGCAACTGAGAAAATAAATAGATAAATGCAGTATACACACAGGTATATAAAAAGCACATCCATCATTATTGTTGCTATCAGTTTTACAATATCCATGTGTATTGACTCATGAGGAGTTATATATAAGTTTAACTATTTAGATACTCTATCTAAATTTAATGCCAATAGGTTTTTGATCTCAGAAATCCGGTGCTCCCAGGTGTTTTCTGCAGCTACGGCAAGTCTTTTTTGCTGCAGATCAGGTGTATCATTCAGCGCTGCGTTCATAGCGGTCGAAAACTCAGCAGCATTGCTGCAATAGGCCACAGTATCTCCTGTAAATTCACGTAAATCAGTATTAAAGTCAGTTGATACAACCGGTCGACCAGAGCCCAGATACTCAAATAGTTTTAGTGGGAATATAGCATTACTTACTTCATCCTTTTTGAATGGAATAATAGCCACATCAAAACCTTTTAAAACGGCTGGCATCTCCTCATAAGGTACCGCGCCCTTTAAAGATATGTTAGGTGCTTTGAAGATGGGATGGTTTAAATAGTCGATATCAACAGGGCCCACAAAAACAAAGTTCTTATCTGGGTTTTGCTGTAGCACTTCGGCAAGCAGATCGTAATCAATACGTCGCTCTATATTTCCAAAATACCCGATAACCGGCTTTTTGATGACAGATAGGATATCAGCCACGGGCAATTGTGAATCAAGCGCTTTTTGGCTGTGCGCTATGTTTGCCGCGTTGGGAATAAAAAAGGAGTTACCGTTTAGTTTCTTCTTGCTGTCCCTTAATTGTTTGCTGGTGCAAATTACCAGATCTACACTTTTTACTACCATATCTTCAGATATCAGTCCATGCCTGATCTGGTATTCTTCAACCAAAGGATCAACGCAGTGATAAACAGTTAATACAGGTTTTATCAATTGATGAAAGGTGGGGTAGGTGTAGTTGTAAGAATTGATGTAGATATAATCCTTAATATTAAGATGCTTGATTACCTTTTTGAGCCTTTTGGCTACAATGCCTTCATTAAATTTGACCGCCGCACGATAAAACGGTCCTTCTGGCAGCATATTAATTGAGGGTACCGGCGGCGAAATAATGATTTTAAGGTTCGGGATGTCGGTTTGAATATAACTGTTGGTCGATGAAAAAAAATGTGGCTTACGTATCTTGTATTCTTGGGTATCTCTAAACTTAATATAATCCTTCCAGGTAAAAGGCCGGTCTACATAATACACATAGTTGTCTTTAGCTAGGTACTTAGCCATGGTATAATTAGTCGACTCCAGGCGTCCGTCAAACTGCATTTGCGAAAATATAATGATATGCCTGTTCTTTAATTCCATATCAATTCTGTTTGGGTTCCTTTTTTAGTAGCCTTTGATATAATAATCCCAATAATTCCATGAGCTCGATATAACCGAGTTTAAATATATCCCCGATCTTAAATTCCAAATGTTTTTTAAGTGCCCAGTAACCAAATATCGCGCCTGAAAAAAACGTGAATATAGAAGCAATAGCAACCCCATAAAGATTATGGAAAATGAATATACCTGCAAAATCCCCAGCTATATTTACGGCAAGCATAATAAACACTTTGATCATGTTTAACTGTGGCTTGCCGATGATATCGAGCGTAATCCCGAAAAATCTGTCGATAGGCAATAGCATCACGAAACACATGAAAATGCGAAAGATATTGCCGGCGTCTGAATGCTGGTATTTACCACCAAACAACAAGCCTATGATGAGATCGGCAGCTATAAACGAAACTATTGCAATAGGTATCAGCGCTATTGTAAGCATACCTGCATACTTTTTCATGATATAAGATACATATCTTTTATCCTCACGGTGAACTGCTGCTGACATTACAGGTAAAGCCGTAGCAATAAAAGCCCTGAGTGGTATCTCAAATATCTCCATGAGTCGTTGAGGGATGTAATAAACAGCCAGCAACTCAGATGGAAACATCATTTTAATGATGAAGGTATCCGAACTACGCAACAGGTAGGAACTGATGGATGTGCCAACGCTGAATTTGCCAAAATGGGCCAGCTCCCTGATGGCTGCCCAGCTTTTGCTACTGATGGTTTTTACCTTTGACCAACCTATAATCATGGTGATCACACTGCTCACTATATTGTTGATAAGATAACTATATAGGGCGTTTTGAAAGCTGGCTTTCTGGAAAATGGTCAATAATAATATACATATAAAAAATCCACCCTGGTTTAAGAGTTGCAAGATGAACAGTTTGTCAAAACGTTCTTCGGCCTGTAATATCCACATGGCTATAGCAGCCGGTAGCGTACAAAAAAATATAGCACTAAACCATTTGATGATCATAAACATATTCGGATTATTACCGAAGTAGAAAAAGTACATCAGCAGGTTACCTATACCAAATACCAGCACGATCATAAAACCCAGGTACCATGCCGAGCCTGCTATGTTTGCTGCCCGTTTTTTGTCGGTGCCCGCATAAAACTTGATGAGGGATGTTTGCATAAACCCCGTACGAAAGGTATCAGCCAGGGTAAATACGATCAGGAAAAAGATATAATCGCCAAAATCAGGTTTGGAAAGATAACGAGCCATCAGCGAAAGTATGGCCATACCCAATACCGGCATAATAGCATTACTGGCTAAAGAAAGCGTGTGTTTATTGATCACTTTTTTAAGAAGGCCCATGCATCATTTGTTACGCTTTTTCCCAGCTATTGGTTGTGAAATTATATTGCTTGATCACTCTTGCCGGGTTGCCAACTGCTACACTGTATTCGGGTATATTTTTAGTAACCACACTGCCGGCGCCAATTATGGCATGTTTACCAATGGTAACACCAGCTGTTACCACGCTATTGGCGCCTATCCAAACATTGTCGGCAATGGTGATTTGTTTGGTGGTTACTTTTTGCAGGCGTGGGGGAGTGGTTATATCCTCGTAACCATGGTTAAGGCCAGAAAGTACAATGTTTTGAGCGAGCATCACGTAGTTGCCCAGGCTCACCGGGCCTATTAATACATTACTGATGCCAATACCGCAATTATTACCAATAATAACATCCCCAACTCCATTATTAATAGTAGCAAAATCTTCAATAATGCTGTTGCTGCCCAAAGAAAAATTGTTGAAAGGAAATATATCCATCCGGGCTTTAAACCTAACGACCGATCTTTTGCCTCGCTTATGAAAAAACGGATTAACAAACCAGCGAACCCATAACCTGGGTTTAGCTTCGCCACTGCGCACAATTAACCAATGTACAAAGCGTTTTAAACCCGGGTTTGACTTTATTGTTGATACTAACTCCATTTCTGTATTTTATGTTCATTCAGAACTGGTTGGGCGATGGCTGTTGCCTGTTCCTCAGTATCCAAACGCATACATGCTACAATGATGGCTATAGCCAAATAAAACAAGACATTACTTGGATATTGTACCAATGCCTGCTGCGGGAAATTACCTATATTGAAGGCAAAAATGACCAGTATCATGCCCATACAGTAGTTTTTAAGTTCTGGATTTTTGATCCTGTAATAGTAATTAATACCATTATAAAGAGCGATGAATATTAATGTGCAAAAAAGGATCAACCCGATCCAGCCCATCTCAACCGCTACACGCACGTAGCCACTATCCGGAGGGAATTTTGATAATTCAGAATTTGGTGAGAACCGGCGCCCCCAAACACCAACAGAACCAAGTCCACCACCAATAGGGTGTGATAAAATATATGGTTTTATCCGTTTTTGATTTTCTGCCCGAACATTGTATGATGCATCTTCGGTTGGGTTAAATGCTGTCTGGAAGCGTTTGATCAATGGGTTTGAGGTAGGCATTACTATTAAAAAGCCAAGCATTAAACCTGCTGTAACAGCAAATAACATCACCTTCTTATTGAAATTTAGTACGGCGAGCATCAGGAGTGATGCTGGTACAAGCACATAAGCGGCTCTGGTGCCCGAATAAAGCATCACAAAAAGAAAAAATGCGGCCATAAAGCCCAGTATTATTTTTTTACGTAAACTATGGTTACCCATAATTAAAGCGATGCAAAGCAAAGCGGCAACAACCATGTTATATGAAAAAGTAACTGGATCTGCGAAAATACCGAATTTACGCATATGCCCGTTGATAAAAAGCAGGCTCACCCGTAAAGGATCCGCGTACAAATATTTTTTTTCGAATCCAAAAAAACCAAAGTTTTCCTGTTGAAATGCTGATATCGCAGCAATACAGGAAAAAGCAAGCCATAGTTTCAGCAAAAACTTTATAAAATCAACCGATCTGATGTGATAAACAAATACAAAGTACATCATCATGATGAAACCAACAGTACGTACAGTATATACCCAGGCAAGCCTTGATGTAGCCCAGGGGTTTATTACCTCAATAAAATTATATGCCAGCCAGATGAGAATAATATAACTAATAGGATTCTTAAAGCGCGACCAATCATGCTCTTTCTTTTGTTTGATGAAAAATCCAAGGATCAACAAATACGTTATTGCATCCAGCAGTATGCCTATAGGAGCTGTTTCCGGAACTATCTCTGAAACATAATTTATAAAAAATGAGACGAAAATAAGGATCGCTATTCCGAATTTAGGATAGGCTACAATGCCATATAATATGGGAATGCCAACAAGTAGTATTAAAACTATGCCGCCGCCAATTATCCCGAATTTATAAACTATACCACTAAAAATTAATGAAATCAACAACAAAAATAATATCACCACTTTATTGGATAGCTTTTGCGTTAACACGCTTTTCCAAAGTGATAGCTTTATTTCGTTATTATTAATGTTATTCAGCATGTGCTGTTGTGCCTGTTTTAAAAAAATAAAATTTTAATAACCCAAACAAACGAACCAATAAATGCAACTATGATTGCGGCTTTACGTGATTTCTTTTGAATAGAACTTAAATTTTCAAATGGGTCAAGTTCCTTTTTCCTGGCTTCCAACCTCATGATTACAGTTTTAATTAATATAAATCTTTACCGGGACGATCCAACCCTATGATGCCGATTCTTTTTTCTGATTAAAATCGGCTTTGTTAAGTATCCAACCAGCAAATTTGGTATTAAGACCGCGTAAGTAGGCTATATCTGGTTTTTGTGTGTTGGTGATACTTTTACCCGATTCAAAAACGGCAATGATCTTATTGGCAAATAATAACCACTCCTTTGATTTATTTAAAGACGTTAGCGGAGCTGTATCAATAATAACCATATCATACTTTGTTTTGAGATCATCAAAACGGTTTTTTAAGAATGCTTCGTCGCCAATTTCAAATAAGGTTACATCCCCGCCATGATTTCCGAGCACAGTTGCGGTACTGCTGTTTACTACCTGGGTATTAATTGGGCTGTTTTTAAAATAATCTTCCAGATAAACACCGGGCATAGCTGTTTTACTAATAGTAGGGTTATCAAAATTGCCATCAATTAATAATACCTTTTTGTTGATCATGGAATAGGAGTAGGCCAAACTGATGGCCAGTAATGTTTTACCTTCTGCGGCATCTAAACTGGTTATGGCAATAATTTTATCCCCTTGTAGTTCCTGATCTATCTCGAATCGCACAGATCTGATCAACTCCTTGAATTGCTTCATTTTATCCCGGTGCTCCACGTCCCAAAGTTTTTTCAGGTCAAGATTTTCCCCTTTGATCTGGTTCAGATAGCCCAGTAAGGGTAATTGTGTTTTATTAACCAGATCCGATGGGTCCTGAATGCTTCTATCCAGATAAAACAGTACAAATAACACAAACAGACAGGCAAATACACTTAATATAACACTCAGCGCAATAAGCAGGATTTTTTTTGATGGTTGAGCCACATCAGGCGTAGCAACTTCAACTTGCCTTAAGTTGATCGAGAAATTTGATTTCAGATTGGTTTCATTATACCGGTTTAAAACATCCAGATATTCTTTACCGGCAATGTCGATATCAAAATCATAGGTTTTTACGGTAGCATCAAACGGTACAAGGCGAGAGAATTTGCCATTCAGGCTGCCAAGCTCCTTGTCAATTGATTTTACGCTGTATTTGGCCAGGTCCCTTGAAATTTCGAGTGTTAGTTTTTGATGGATCAGGTCGTCTTTAGCCACTAACGGATTGGTTACGTATTTATCTGATGATTGATTTATTTGCGTCGTAAGAACATTTTGAACGGAATCTATCGTGTTTTTATACCGTGGGTTAAATCCGCTACGAACATATCTATCCTCCAAAATGTGAAGCTGATCTTGGGTTGTAGTAATGGCCTGGTTATATTTACTTACTGAGGCCTCCACATACTTCCTGTCGCCTGGTTCAAATTTACTGTTGATAGCGTTAATGGCCCCATCATAAGAAACGATGTCTTTTTCTGCTTGTAACTTTTTATCGTTATAAACCATAATCTGGCCAAAAATGGCTTTTGATTGTTCATCAAGACTCAATACACCGTTTTGTATTTTGTATTTCTGAAGCTCTTCGGTTTTTTTACTTAAAGCGTTCTTTTTTTCTTCGAGTAACTTGGATAAGAAATTCACTGCATTGGTTTCATTCTGCCTTACATTTTGGGTGTAATAAGCTATGAACTGGTTACATAAAGTATTAACTATAAATGCCGATAACTGTGGATTTTCCGAATCAAAACTTACCGAAATAAAATCGCTATCCTCATCACGTGCTATGGTAAGCTCTTTCATGATGGAACGCTCATCATATTTCATGGATATAAGGATGTCATTCAGCTTATCTTCCTCTTTGTCATAAAGTGATAAAGGTTCCATGCTTTGGAACTTGTTTTTAAATACCAGTAAAGCTCTATCGCGCTCATAAGGATGTAATGCCAATAGTTCCTTACTGAATTTACGAAACGGGGCAGGGTTACTCAGATCGTGGATCATAAGCTGATAGGAAACCTGATTGATCAGTTTCTTGAGCTTCATGATAGCTATCAGGTTACTAAATTCCCGAAAAACCTGCTGCTCCTGGGCATTTACATTATCATCTTTGTCCAACAAGTGCCTGGAAGCATCAACAATACCGGTAGCTATCTGAGCATGGGATATATAATTGTTAGGTAGATTTTTAACAAGAAAAAATGAACCAATTACCGTTACCAGCGGAATGATGATGAGGGTGTTTCTATATTTACGTAGAAGTTTTAAAAACTTAGCTATCTCCATTATTTATTTAATCTCTTCTAATTTAGTACCCAATAACTCTTCCAGATTGGTTTTTGCTGTAAATGTTGCCAATTCAGCTTGTACTTTAAATGAGTTTTGATTGTAAAGACTGTTTAGCTGTTCGTTATAGATCTGAAAAGTAGTTTCGCCTTTCTGAAAAGCGTATTTTAATTGTTTAACAGCACCTTCGGCATCAACTACGGCATTTGATCGCAACCTGAGTTCGGCCTGGGCTTCCAGATAGGCGAAATAAAAGCGTTTTACCTGGGCCTCAAGGCTTAGTAAATATTCACTTTGCTGATATTCTGCTACTTTATACGTTTCTCTTGCTGCATTGGTTGTAGCCGGATTTTTTAGCAATTGACCAATGTTCAGGGATACAGCTAATTGATAGCCCTTAAAAATAGTTGGAGTAGAAAGGTTAATAGAATTTTGAGGACTGTAGATATAAGAAGCAGTTAAACCATCGAGCCAGGCAAATTTGGTTGCATTGTAATTACTTTTAGCCGCGTTGACCTGGCTTTGCCTTAATTTAACTTCCGGATAATTTTTCTTTGCTGTAGCTATCAGTTTTTCGAGATACGGATAGGAGATATCTTTAATAAAAGACTCTTGAGCATAGGTGTTATTTGTAAAAACGATAAAAATTAATAGAAGAGAAAACTTTATAATATTCTTACTCATTAGCTTTATACTTTTTCTTTTTGAAACAGTGCAGGTATAGTTCCTATAATAATTCTTAAATCTAACCAAATAGAATATTTTTGGGCATAAAAATTATCTAATTTTTTTCGTTCACGCTCAGACATGTCTTCTTTTCCTCTTTTGCTGATCTGCCAAAGGCCGGTTAAACCGGCTGGGCCTAAGAAACGCATTGACCATTCGTTTGAAGTTAACATTTCTGCCTCGTAAACCGGTAATGGGCGGTTGCCGACTACAGACATGTCGCCAACAAGGATGTTAAACAACTGCGGTAATTCATCAAGACTTGAATTGCGTAAAAATTGCCCCAATTTTGTAATGCGCGGATCGTTTTTGATTTTTACAAACGCGACTTTATCGGTTCCTGTTTCAGATGCATATTGGTTGCTTTCTGTTGATAATTTGGCCAGTAATTGGTCGGCATCGGTGCGCATTGATCTGAATTTATAAAAATCGAATACCTTATAACCAGTGCCAACACGTTTGCTTTTATAAAATACCGGACCCTTTGAGTCTAATTTAATCAATATAGCAATGAGCAGGAATACCGGAGATAGCACAAATAACATGCTGCAGGATATAGCCAAATCAATTAAGCGTTTACCCAATGGCATTTTATAAGTAGTATCAACCTCTTTAGAAAGCTCAAGCAATCTTGGTTTGATCAATTTAAAAGTAACCAGGAAGTTAAGGCGCTCGCGCAGGTTATCAATAAGGAAGGGTACACTGTAAAAATCATGTACCTTTAACTGCATAGCTTTTTGTTTAAGACTTTTATCATCAACTGATGATAAAAGAACGATGATCGATCCATGTAATAAAAAGCTTTTTTTGATCTCATCAATCATCTTAAAACATTCTCCGTTAGCATCAACTTCCATTAAAATAATATCCGGAACAGTTAAAATGGATTGATTGCCCAGATATTCTTCCAGTTGGGCAATGGAGTCATTATAAACTATTTTGAAATTATCATTAAGACCCGCATAAACCAACTCTTTTAATGCCAGGCCCGCGTAAGCAATCTTGACATGGGAACCAGAATTTTCGTTCCAATCAGATGTTTGTTGATTCATAAACTTGTAAAAGTTGGTTAATGGCCGTTTTTAATTCGGTGGGCTTAAATGGCTTGTGAATGCAAGCATCAACCTTAAATGGCATTTTGCTTACCTGTTCATCAAGATCGTGAGCTGCTGAAAGCAATATTACAGGCAAATCACGATAAAAACCGCTGATCTTAACATTTTTTACAAATGACTGGCCATCAAAATAGGGCATTTGAAGATCGGAAATAATTAACTCGGGCATGTTGCCATCCTCAAGCCAGCCAAAGGCATCAATCCCGTTATTTTTAACAACTATATCGTAATCCTTCGAAAGGATAAAGCTGAGTAACTTTAAGATACTTAAATCGTCATCAACAATAAGTAGGGTTTTTTTCATTCCTGAAGATTTATAAAACCTGGTTAATTAAGTTGTATTATGTCTTAATTGAAAAATGATCAGTGTGATAAACTTTTATAAATTTCTTTGGGAAAAGATTATTTATTAAGATCAATAGAAACAGGTGAGTCTACATTAAAAATGGTATCCAAGGTTTGTTTTTATTGATTTGGTGCAAATTCAAACACTAATTTTCAATTTGGAATACCTATTCAATTACTATACCGAAAGTACACGAAAAAGGCCCGCCATAGTTGCAGGGGGCGTTTTATTTAATAACACACCCATATTACACCCTTAGGAGACTATATGCGCATGAATCTGTTTTCTTGATACGGCTGGTCGTTTTACCCGAAAGTGGATAATTGAGGAAATTATTCCCTGTTAGGGAATAATTTTACTATGAGTTGATGTGGCATGTAAGCAATAATTACGCTTTTGTATTAAAAAGAAATAAAGCGACGTTGCATTAAGGCTTTTCGATGATGGATAAAATATTACCGAAAGGATCATTAAACCAGGCTATAGTTGGGCCGCGATCATCACCCCGAAGTATTCCTTTTTCATCGGTTTTAAAATTATCATCATCGTAAATGATAAATTGCACACCCAATTTTGTTAGCTCATCAACCGTTTTTTCAACGTTATTAACGGTGAAATTAAGTATAGTGAAGGTAGCAGGCTGATGATTTGGCTTAGGATAGATCATGATGATGTTCTCTTCGTTCAGTTGAAGATTCAACAGGTTGGGCATTTCTTTATCATCATAAATATTCAGACCTAATGTTTTGCCATAAAACTCTTTTGCCCTGGGTAAATCGCTTACGGAAAAACTACTAAATGTGGTGTTGTACTTTAACATGATCATTTGCTTTTATTAATTAATAATTAAACTAATTGATTTTTGTTTTCAATTCCTGATATTAACCAGGTAGTACTTCTGCGAAACATCCATTGGCCTGTAAAAAACTGATCAGCGTACCTGGTTTTATGATATCTTCATTACACTGGATACGCAATATTTTATCGCAATCATCCAGGTCAAAGTTGGCACTGTATTGTTTGAATGTTTTGTGTATCTGATTTACCAGCTTATTGGCATATCTGCGGGTATTTACATTAGTTTTAAAAACTTCAACATTCATACTGCATTTTTTAATAGGTTATTGCCTGTTTAAAAGGAGCCCTGCTTTAGTAATACAAGGCTCCGGGAATATCTGTATGGAATACTTATTTTGCATTGAACAACGGTGTATAGCTTTTACGGTTTGCATAGGCCAGGAACAAAACTCCTAAAAGTAATACGATAACGGTTGGCAGTTCAGATGGCCCTAAAAACGCATGAAAAAATACAATGTTTATCATTATGGGGAATATAATAACCGTAGCAAGTGCAACAAATCTGCCGGTAATAAAGGCAATAGCACATAGCAGTTCTGTTATTTTTATAAGTGGTAACAAATAATGGGAAGCGGTGACACCATCCATAAATGTTTTAATTCCTCCTTTTAACTCCTGGGGCGGCACAAGGTTAAAAAGTACTACCACTGATGAGAATAAGAACATTAGTCCCACTAATGTCCGTACGATAATTACAGCTATTTTCATGATATCTGATTGATTTAAGAATGTTTATGCATATTATTATTATTGATCATCGGCAGAGTCAGCCATCCATTGTACACCGAACTGATCAGTTACCATACCAAAGTAACTACCGCCCCATGGAGCTTTATCAAAGGGATGAACCACTTTTCCACCATTGGCAGCAAGTGCATTAAATAGTGCCCTCGTTTCTTCAACACCGCCTCCGTTAATGGTAAGGTGACAGTTATTACCGCGCTCAAAACCTTCTCCCATTTTGCCTGTGGCGTCTGTGGCCATGAGTACATTCCCTTTTCCAACTTCGCCAATGGGCAAGGATATGTGCATTAGTTTATCTAAATCTTCTTTAGGGGTACGATCGGCTTCCGAGCTATCCTTGAAACGGATCAGCATGAAAAAGTCGCCGCCAAACACTGACTTATAGAAATTAAATGCCTCTTCGGTATTGCCCGCAAAATTCAGGTAGGGGTTGATGGTATTCATAGAGTCGGCCATCCACTGAATGCCAAACTGATCTACCAATTGGCCAAAGTAGCCACCCCATGGCGCTTTATCAAACGGATAAACAACTTTGCCTCCAACTGCCAGTGCATTGAATAACTTCCCGGTTTCCTCGGGAGTTTCGCCATTCATGCAAATATAAAAGCTATTACTTTGAACTAAGTCCTCAGCCATTTGACCTAAAACATCAGTCCCCATTAATATATTTCCTTTGCCCATGGGTAAGGCTATGTGCATTAATTTGTCCTTGTCAGCATCAGGTGTACGTTCGGCTTCAAAAGTGTCTTTGTAGCGCATTAAAGCCAAAAATTCTCCGCCAAAAACCGACCGGTAAAAGTTGAACGCCTCTTCGGTATTACCGGCAAAATTTAAATAGGGGTTAATTGTTATCATCTTCTGTTTGATTTAAGTGTTTGTTGACCTGATATTTTTTCAGAATTATTTACAGATCAAATTTACCTTCATCAAACAGGATGCGAGAGGGGGGAATACGACAATTAAGGGGTAGATTATGACATAATGTTAATTCCTGGCGATAAACCGGTACAGATAAGGGGCTTTATGTGCGCCGCCTGTCCATTTTTTGGCTACCCGTTCCAATATTCCCAGGCCAAGCATTTTACGCTGAAAGGCGGCACGGATCAGTTTTTTATTTAAAATAGTTTCATAAAGACGCTGCAAATCGCCCATGGTGAAGTTTTCTGATAAGAGATTAAAGCCAATGAGTTTATGATCAAGGTTAGCTTGCAGCGTTTGTAAAGCTTTGTCGATGATTTGCCGATGATCCTGCATCAGTGAGGGAAGATCGTCTAAACCAAACCAATCACAACTATCGGATATACTATCCGGAGTAGGGATAACCTTTGTAAAATCAACAAGGGCGTAATAACCAATGGACACAAAACGCTTTAATAGCCAGTGATCATCCGGAGGTATAAAGTCCCTTGCTTCCATAATTGTTTTAAGCGATGTACCATCATACCTGCTTTTATCGCCAAATACATAAAACTGTTCAAGAAAGATATTAGTAAGCCCTGTACGACTAAACAAAACACGCCGGGCTGCTGCATTAACATCTTCGTCAATATGTATAAAACCGCCAGGAAGTGCATATAGCCCTGTATTTTTATAGCTAAGGATCAGGACCTTAAGTTTGTCATCATGGAAGCCAAAAATAACTGTATCAATAGCGAGGCCTGGTAAAAAGCCTTCGCCTGTTACATTCGTTTCCTGTTTTATAAACTCGTTATCCATTTATTATGGTAAAAATTAAGTGGCAATTAACAAAAAAATTGATGGTTAATTAAATTTAATTTATTATTGTAACAAAATGATACAATAACGTAAATCTATTCATTTTAAGCCAATTAGCAATTATAAACGATATGAAGAAAACATTATTAGCAGTGTGGCTGCTTACACAAATTGTTACCGTAAAAGTGTTTGCCCAAACAAGCAACCAGGTAACCACACAAAACGGGATAGTAGAGGGTACAAGAGAAGCCGGATCGCCGATTTTGATATTTAAGGGTATTCCTTATGCTCAGCCACCTGTGGGTGACCTGCGATGGAAAGAACCACAACCAGTTCAAAACTGGCAGGGGGTATTAAAGGCCGACCACTTTGGTCATAACCCCATGCAAAAGCCCATATTTGGTGATATGAATTTCCGTTCGGCGGGTATGAGCGAAGATTGTTTGTACTTGAATGTTTGGACACCCGCTAAAACCGGTAAGGAAAAACTGCCTGTATTGGTTTATTTTTATGGAGGAGGATTGGCGGCTGGTGATGGATCTGAACCACGCTATGATGGGGAAAGTATGGCTAAGAAAGGTATTGTAGCGCTCACCGTAAATTACAGGTTGGGCATATTCGGTTTTTTTGCTCACCCGGAGCTAACCAAAGAATCACCCAATCATTCATCAGGAAATTATGGGTATCTTGATCAACATGCTGCTTTGCTGTGGGTTCAAAAAAATATCGCAGCATTTGGCGGCGATCCTAAACGGGTTACCATTGCCGGCGAATCAGCAGGTTCAATTTCTGTGTCGGTTCAAATGGCTTCACCCTTATCAAAAGATTTGATAGCAGGAGCTATTGGCGAAAGCGGGGCGGGTATTAAACCAACACTTTATCCGATTCCACTGGCCGAGGGCGAGAAAAAAGGAGCAGATTTAGCAGTACGACTGAAAGCTAATTCTTTAGCTGAACTGAGAGCCTTACCTGCAAAACAATTACTTGATTCTGTTTTTTCAGCCGGAGCATCGGCAACATCAGCTACTATTGACGGCTACTTGTTACCAAAATCATTACCCGAAATTTTTGAAGCGGGCGAACAGGCACATGTACCTCTGTTGGTGGGATGGAACTCTGCGGAAGTACCTTATCAATTTCTGCTCAGGGGTGATGCACCTACTCTTGAAAACTATAGCAAAGTATTAAAACAACTGTACGGCGACCATGCAGAAGAGGCCTTGAAGTTATATCCCGCATCATCAAATGATGAGGTGATCAAATCAGCAACCGCTTTGTCCAGTGATCGTTTTATAGTTTATAGTACCTGGAAATGGGCCGATCTGCAGGTGAAAACAGGCGGTAAACCAGTATATCGCTATGAGTTTGCCCGCATACGGCCGGCCATGACCGCGCAAATGGGTAATGCTACACCCGGCCTTGCCGGTGGTGTAGTAAAGGGCGATGCCTCCAAAGCAGCGGCTCCTAAGCCTGTAGCTGTAGGCGCCCCGCATGCTTCGGAAATTGAATACGCGATGGGCAACCTGGCCAGTAATAAGGTTTACGCCTGGACACCTGAGGATTACAAAGTATCCGCCACTATGGAAAACTATTTTGCGAATTTTATAAAAACGGGTAACCCGAATGGGAACGGTCAGCCTAAATGGGAAGCGATTAAGGATAATGATCATGTGAAATTTATGAATATTGACGTTACAAGTCAACTTAAAACTGAAGTGAACCGGGCTCGTTACCTGTTTCTTGATAAAGAATACATGAAATAACTATTGATTAACTGATGCTGATAGATCCCGGTTACCAATTGGTGCCGGGATTTTATTTTTTGTACCCATTCTTTTTGAATAAGTTAGTGCCCGATATGAACACCTTTGCCGATAGGATAATTGCTTTTAACCAGCAGCTTGAGTTTACCGGAGCATTGCCTCCAGGTATCAGCATTATGAACCCCTTTAAAGAAAGCGGACCTGCCATGGAGGTTTCCACCCGGTTTTACCGTAAGTATTATAGTGATGCCCATCCCCGGCATTTAATATTGGGCATTAATCCGGGCAGATTTGGTTCGGGTATGACCGGCGTATCATTCACTGATCCCAAAAGAATGATTGCTCAATGTCAGATCCCTTTTCCCGGGCCAATGACACATGAACCATCATCAGAGTATGTTTATGACATGATCAATGCTTTTGGCGGTATACCGGAGTTTTATCAGCAATTCTATATTCATTCTGTTTGTCCGCTGGGTTTTACCATTACAGGTAGCAACGGAAAAGAAACGAATTACAACTATTATGACACGCCAGTACTACAAAAGGTGGCGTATCCCTTTATTATCGAAAATATACAGAAACAAATAGATATTGGTTTTGAAACAGATGTTTGTTTTTGCTTTGGAACCGGGAAGAATGAGGCTTTTTTAAGAAAGTTAAATGATGAGAAACAGTTTTTTAAACAGATCATCGCGCTGGAACACCCGCGGTACATTATGCAATACAAGTCAAGATTAAAACAAGATTATATTGATAAATATATCCGGGAGTTTAATAAAGTTCTTTTGTAAACAGGTCGCATATCACTTGGTGGTGATATCCCGATTATGATCATCAAATTCTTTCCCGGTAGCGTGGTAATCGCGGATGAAATCTGCTAACTGTTTCAATTCAAAGTCAGTAAGCTCGGTGCCACCGGAGTACTGGTAGCTATTATCCACCCCATCCAGGGTTATGGCGCCGAGATAGCCCTTATCAAAAGTCTTGGCACTATCAGTATCCCGATATAATTTATAAGTACCAGAACTTGTGGTTTCTGATTGAGCCTTCTGTGCATTTACCGGGTCAATGGCAATGCTAACAGGAGTGCCATCTTGCTTGTTTATTCCGATTGTAACGCCGCTGGTAATCATAATATGTTGATTTAAGTCTATAGACAAAAGGTATTTGGAATTGTTTTGGGAAATTTCCTTTTAAGATATGAGGTATCTCACACTATTGTTAACCATGTAAACCAATATTTTATAACAAAATGCCCAGCATGCTGAGGGATTAGATCCGTTGACTTACATTGTAAATGAGGTTTAATATCCTGAACTGTTCAGGATATCAAACCTCATCATATATATTACTTAGCTACGTTAAAATCAAGACTTGCTTTTTCATCGGCAGAGTTACTGCCAAGTACTAATTTGTATTGGCCGGGATATATTTTCCATTGATGAGAGGCCATATCCCATTTTTGCAGATCCTGAACAGGTATTTTTAGTGTAACCGATCCTTCACTCTCTTTTGCCAGACTGATCCGTTTAAAGCTTTTTAACTCCTTAATTGGCATCCTGTTTAATTTAGGGTATTCAACATAGGCCTGAACAACCTCATCGCCATTCATTTTACCGGTATTTTTAACGTTAACTGTTATGGATAAGGTATCTGCCTTTTTGTAGGAGTTTTTTAGTTTGCTATCCAAGGTATAAGCAAATGATGTATAGCTTAAACCAAACCCAAACGGATACTGAACCGGGCCGTCATAATATCTATAGGTACGACCCTTCATATTGTAATCCTGATAAGCAGGCAGATTACTCATGTCTTTATAAAAAGTAAGCGGTAGGTGGCCCGAAGGGGAAACATCGCCAAATACCAGATCGGCCAGGGCGTTACCACCTTGTTCGCCAGGGTACCAGGCAAATATAACCGCATCAACATAAGGTTCAATAGCCGAAACATCAACATCACTGCCTGCTGTAATCACGGCAATGATGGGCTTGGTTTTAACACCTTTTCTTAACGCTTTTATAAATGCGATCTCGCTGGCAGGCAAGCTCAGGTCTTTTTTGTCGCCGCCGCTGTTTGATAAAAACGCGTCGCCGGCCTCGCCTTCTAATACCGGCGAAAGGCCAATAACCGCAACGGTAACATCGGCATTGCCCGCAGCCCAGGTGCCACCGAAATGAGTTGTATCTTTATAATCGCAGCCCAGATCATACTCAACCCGTGTCGATTTACTAACTGCAGCGGTAATACCTTCTACAAAGTTGATCACTTTGCTGCTTGTACCGTGATAATTGGCTACCATAGCATCAAGAGATGCAGCGTTAGGACCTACAACCATAATACTGGATACATTGGCTTTGCTCAATGGTAAAATATTCTTATCGTTTTTTAGTAATACCATACTTTGCTGTGCTACTTTACGGGCAAGAGCTATATGCTGCGTATTATGAATACTATCTACCCCATAGCCATGATAAGGATTGAGCGAAGGATCGTCATAAAAACCCAATTTAAATTCAGTGCGTAAAATGGGGCCCAATGCCACATCCACATCTTTCTCGGTCAATAACTTTTGCTGAATGGCTTTCAACCCATCGTTCTGCAATATAGAAGAACAATCCAAATTGACACCAGCCTTTAATGCTGCGGCTGCAACTTCAACTGCTGTTGGTAAAGTTTTATGGGTAAGGTAAACATCATCGAGCGCGCCGCAATCTGTAACTACGTGCCCTTTAAAGCCCCATTCTTTACGTAAAATATCAGTAAGCAATACTTTATTGATAGAATTGGGTACACCGTTTACCCGGTTATAAGCACTCATTACGGATTCTACGCCAGCACCTACCAACTCGTGGAAAGCATATAAATAAGTTTCGCGCAGGTCCTTTTCATCTACTTTTGCGTCAAAGCGATCACGGTCTGCTTCCGGGCCGCTATGAACGGCGAAGTGCTTGGCGGTAGCGGAGGTCTTTAGGTAGCGTGGATCATCACCCTGCAATCCCTTAACAAATGCCGAGCCCATACGACCGGTTAAAAATGGATCCTCCCCATAAGTTTCCTGCCCCCGGCCCCAGCGCGGATCACGGAAGATGTTGATATTTGGCGTCCAGAATGTTAGTCCCATGTATTGCAAGTGCCTGTCTTGAGCTATAGCCAGATTGTATTTAGCCCTTGCCTCTGTTGATATAACTGTTGATACCTGCTTTAAAAGATCATCATTAAATGTTGCGGACATACCTATGGCCTGCGGAAATATGGTAGCTTCACCAGCGCGGGCTACACCGTGCAAGGCTTCATTCCACCAGTTATAGGCTGGTATACCCAAACGGGGTACTGCCTGGCTGCGATAGCCCAGAAGTGAGATTTTCTCTTCTAATGTAAGTTTGGATAAAAGATCTTTTACTCTTATTTCAATCGATTGCGAATTGTCCTTATAAAGTAGTTTTTGCTGTGCCTGAGTTGTAATGGTAATAAGCAGCATAGCCATCATAGCGGCAGACGGTCTGATAATTTTTTTTATGGTTGTAGCCATTTTTTTGTAATTACTTTTTGAGTTTAATATTAATGTTGATTCCATATGTGTGAGTGGGGGGTAAGCTCGCGCCTTCAATACCCGCATATTTGATATCCGGCGAAAAGCCCGATTCCGGGTCGATATTGTCTGAATGTTTCATAATAGTCCAGAGATTACGACCCACTAAAGATACGGTTATGCCATCAAACGGCGAACTTCTTAATACTCCTTTTGAAAAAGTATATCCAAGGGTAACTTGTCGCAGTTTGATAAAACTGCCATCCAGCACATTTAGTGCTGATATGTTCTGCGCCAGTGCCTGGTAGTAATTTTCGGCAGGCACCGCTATTGTGTTTTTAGCCCCGGTTAATGTTACGCCATCGCCAACAACACCCCCTTCACGACCAACAAGCGTTAATTTGTTCAGCCCCCGGTAAATACTATTGTAGTTAGTGGCTGATAGGATTTTGTTCCCGTAACGGTAATCAATCAGAAAGGAAAGATTCAGGTTTTTATAAGTAAAATTATTGTTAAGGCCACCATAAATTTTAGGTACAGCGCTCCCCATAGGTACACGAGAGCCAGCCAGAGGCAATCCATTAGCATCAAATATAACCTGTCCGTTTGCGTTACGTAAGTAGTCATTGGCCATGATTTGCGGCCCGGGTAAACCTTTAACTAAGGCTGTAGTAGCATTCAATGGTCGGTAAGTTCCAAAACTGATATTTGCTGATTGGGGAGTACCATCGGTTTGAAGGATCTTATTTTGTACATAAGTAAAATTAAAAGAAGGGTTCCAAACAAAATTAATTGTTTTAAAAGGAGTTCCATTTAATTCAATCTCAATACCGTTATTTTGGGTAGACCCTGTACCAATAAACCTTGTGGTAAAGCCCGACGATATATCCAGATCACCCTTAATTATTTCATTTCTTGTTTTTCGATGAAAAAAAGCAGCATCAAAACCTAAGCGGCCATTCAAAAATTTAAGATCGATACCAACTTCAGTTTCGGTTAAGGTATAAGGTTTTAAAAACAAATTAGGAAGCGTATTAGAAAAACCAGCTGCAGGTACACCATTAACAGAATTATTGATGGTATAATATTGGGATGTAATGTAAGTGTCGGAAGGTTCTCCGCTGGTTTGAGCGTAAGAAACACGAAGTTTACCAAAATCAAGTGTTGGTATATGTGTTAATTCGGAAAACATCAGACTGGCTGATACAGATGGCGTAAATATACCGCGATAACCTGCAGGCAGGGTAGAGTAAACGTCATACCTGCCTGTATTATTAATGGTAAGGTATTTTTTGATTGAAAAGTCTGCTGTATAGTATGCAGAATGGGTTTCGCTGCTTTTGTAACTATAGCTGCTGTTTTTAACGCTTAAATTTTCATAACTATAAAAATATGGTATGATGAACGGGCCTCCAAAAAGTTTAGTATACTCATAACTGTTTTTACGTATACTGGCACCTCCGGATATATCGAAATTAAGCAGATTTTTAATAATATCGTGTTTTGCACCAATAAGGATGTCTGTGTTCAACTCAGATCGTTGTGTTTGGGATTGTTCATCAAGCGCCCCCGATCCGCCGGATATATAGGCAGTACCGGTAGGAGTAACCGTTAATCTTTTATCATATAAAACATCATCTCCCAATCTTGCCTGGGTATATAACCAATTATTAAAATTGTATTTTACCACAATAGCGGCAATAAGTCGCTGACGGCTCACATTGTTAACGAATCTATTGATAACGAAATATGGATTTGTGATGTATTGATCGTTACCCCAACGTAATTCAGAACCATCTGCATTTGTGCCCGGAGATAGCGCAGCCTGATTTTCATTAGCTGCCAGGTATTCTATATTATTTGGATTCATTGGCCCGTCGCTTAAATTTGGTTTAAGGTCAGATGACTCCAAAATATAATTGGCCACTAAATTTAAACTTAGCTTTTGTGATATATTTTGGTTGGCGGTTAGGTTTACTGTTTTACGTGATAAATCACTGCTGTGAACAATAGCATTGTTGCTAAGGTTTGAAAGGGAGAGCCTGAAACCACCGGTTTCTCCGCCGCTGCTAAATGCTACCGTATTGGTATTGGAGTACCCGGTACGATAAAATTTATTTATATTATCGTTTACAGCCGAGTAGGGGTAATATTGGCCATCAAACTGAATGGTAAGTTTACCGTCCAGCTTTTCGCCCCAGCCCAGGTTGCCTGTTGATATGGCACTGTTAATATTTTGCGGTCTTTGGCCTTGCTCACCCTGGCCGTAAACGGTTTGGAAATTAAGGGTATTAACAGCCTTTTCAATTTGATAATTACTATTAACTTCAACACCAAAGCCTGCGTTTTTTTTATTGCCTTTGGTAACTATCAAAATAACACCGTTAGCTGCCCTCGCTCCGTATAGCGCTGATGCCGATTGTCCTTTTAACACGGTTAAACTTTCCACATCGTCAGGGTTAATGTTACTTATACCGTCGCCAAAATCAGCACCACCCCATTCATTCGCACTACCTCTTTGTGTATTATCAATTGGGATGCCATTGATGATGAAAAGAGGTGATGCGGCGCCAAAACTGGTTACCCCCCTTAATAATATACGTGCAGATGAGCCCGGTCCGCCGTTGATACCACTGATACTTAAACCGGCAATCCGTCCTTCAAGAGAGTAGGCTATGTTGGTTTCTTTAGCTTTATCAAGCAGGTCACCACTAATGGTGTTTACAGAATATCCCAGTTTTCTTTCATCTTTTTTTATGCCAAGCGCTGTTACAACTACCTCGTTAAGTATATTGCTAACAGATAATTGTACAATACAGGGGGTAGTTCCTGCTACTTTTGTCTCCCTGGTTTGATAGCCTATATAACTCACTCTCAGTATGGAGTTCTCTGGCGCTTCTAATGAAAAAGAACCGTTGGCGCCAGTGGGTGTGCCCGCAGTTGAACCTTTTACCATTACGGTGGCGCCTGCCAGGGGTTCCCCTTTTTCATTAGTAACCAGGCCACTGATCTTTATTACATTGATGATCTCCGTGGTGGGAGCTATAACAACGAGGTGATTGGCAAGCTCGGTATATGCAAAGCCGGAGTTTAGTAATATCTTGTCTAATACTTTTATAACTTCTTCATCATTTACATCAATAGTTACCTTTTTCATTACAGGCACCTTGCGTTCGCTATAAACAAAGTGATAACTACTCTGGTGTTCAATGATTGATAATACCTTCCTGAAATCGGCTGATTGCAGATTAATGGTTACACGTGTTTGGGCATAAGAGCTTAGAAATAGAAAATTAAAGAATATTATTAAAGTACAAGTTAATTTCATTTATCAATAAGGACATTATAGTCAATATTTGCCTTTACACCGTCGTTGTGTTTTAAATTTACATAAATTTTAATAAGGAATAGATAGGTCTGCCAGACCCTTTACAGGTGAGGGTAATTATATAAAAAAAATGTAACAATTGTCCGCTTTTCAGAAATTTGTTACATCATTGGCAAGCTCTTAAATATTAAGTAAACTTTAATATCATAGGCAATCTAATAAATATAAATGGTTGAGTTTTTAATCTTATAATTAAAATTTTCGGTCATGCGTAGCGCGTTGAGGGCCTGGTTTACAGTTTCCTTTTCAAATACTCCACTAAACCGGTATTGCTTTAAAGCATCATTTTTAAATTTAATGTCTACTCCGTACCATCTTTCCATGCGATATGCCAGATTAGTGAAATTTTCATCCCTGAAAACGAATTTATTTTGTGTCCATGAAGTTTCAATGATCGTGCTGTCGTCCTGTGGCAATCGGGTAAAGGTAGTAAGTACGTACTGCATACCGGAATTTGTTTCGGCAGATTTAAGTTTAGCCGTATTTCGATGCACAGTTTTGAATAAACCATTTTTTACAATCAGCTTTTCACTTGGTTTCAATATGATACGATCAGAAGGCCTGTCATCAAGTGTAACTTCTATAGCTCCCCTGATGAGTGTAGTCTCACTTTGAGGATCATTGGGATATGATTTTACATTAAAAGCTGTACCCAATACCTTAATATTCATTTTCTCCGTATGAATAATGAATGGATGTTCGTGATCTTTATGCACATCAAAAAAGGCCTCGCCGCTTAAGTAAACTTCACGGGTTTTACCGGTGAATATTGCTGGATATTTAAGTGTGCTTTGCGAGTTTAAGGTAATTCGTGTACCATCTGTAAGTACAATAGTTGATTTTTCACGTTTTACCGTGTTTTTATTTTGCCATGCATTTGGAGCAGTGGTAAGTGGGTTAATCCTTTTACTAACCAATCTGGAATAAAAAAGCCAGGAACAACCTGCCAGCAAAATAATAGCTGCGGCTGCACGCCAAATATACAGGTAAGCGTTTTTTGAGGCCAAAACAGCAAGTGAATTTGTTTCCTGACCCTTGATCTTTGTTATTATTTTTTGAAATGCCAGAGCATTATCTGCAAATTCGGTATCGTTACTATTCCAGTAAATATTAAGGAACTCGAAATCGCGGCGATTTATTTCGTCGGAGTTTAAGCAATGTTGAAGCTCTTTGCTTTCTTCAGAGCTGATTTCATTGGTTAATTTTTTACTAACCAGCTCTATAAATCTATCATTGCCCATTTTTGATACTTCGTGCTTTTTATAGGTGGACAACTATTTTTGATAAAATACCTACAAGTTTATAAAAAATAGTTGCAAAATACCAATAATCACACTTAATGCCTTGAATATATTGTTGGTACGCACTTCTGGGTTGTTCAACTTATTGTAATTACACAGAACGATACTTAATTTTTTAACAGCCCTAAAAAGCTGTGTTTGTACGGTACGTGGGGATATATTTAAAATTTCGGCAACTTCTTTATATTTCATTCCATCCTCTTTGATCAGCCTGAACACGATACGGCATTGCTGAGGCAGGGCGGTAATGGCTTTATCCATTCTGAAGATCAATTCCTTATTCTCAATTTCCCTTTGGGGATTGTATGTGTTTACAAAATTAACAGAATTGGTTTCTTCGATCTGTACCAGGTGGATACTGGAATATTTTTTAATGTGATTTAAGGATTGGTTTTTTACAGCGACAAACAGGTAGGTTTCAGGGTTTAATATTTCGGTTAAGGTTTTTCGGTTTAACCAGCATTTAACAAACACATCGGATACGATCTCTTCTGCTATTTCCCGCTGATTAACATACAGGATACAAAATTTAGTAAGTGAATTATTTAATAAATGAAATAAAAGCTCAAAGGCTTTTTCGTCATCATTGTTACAAATGAGTTTCCACAAGTTCAGTGTATCAACCTTTTTGTCTTTCAAAACCCCGGATTTTAATTAATTACTTAAATTTAAATCTTAATATCAGTCTAACAATAATAAAACATTAATTGCTAAAAAGGAAATTTTATTGTTAAAGTTTCAATATTTATTAAAAAAATTTAAAAAGTGTAAGCAATACACCTATTATTGTTGTCAGTTATATTAAACTCCATTTAGCATGAAAAAAATCTTTACGTTTCTTGTTTTAAGCTTTTTTAGCGCATCTCTAATAGCGCAAAAACACAATGTATCCAAACAGTATGTCGCTCCAGGAGATCCATTGGTTGAACAAAAATTAGCCGAATGGCAGGATCTCAAATTCGGGCTTTTTATGCATTGGGGAACCTACAGTCAGTGGGGCGTGGTTGAAAGTTGGAGCATTTGCCCCGAAGATGAAGGTTGGACGCAGCGGCGCGGCCCGTACGGAGCTACATATAATGGTTATAAAACAGCTTATGAAAACCTGCAAACTACTTTTAACCCGGTAAAGTTTAATCCTGAGAAATGGGTGCAGGCAGCAAAAGACGCCGGTATGAAGTATGTGATATTTACTACAAAGCACCATGATGGTTTTTGCATGTTTGATACCAAAGAAACTGATTATAAGATTACCAGTACAAAAACACCGTTTTCAACTAATCAAAGAAGCAATGTAACTAAGGAAATATTCAATGCCTTTCGTAAAGAAAACTTTATGATAGGTGCTTATTTTTCAAAGCCTGATTGGCATACGGAGAATTATTGGTGGCCATACTTTCCACCAAAGGATCGAAATGTGAACTATGATCCTAAAAAACACCCTGAACGCTGGCAGAAATTTAAGGATTTTACCTATAATCAGATCAGCGAGTTGATGACCGGCTATGGAAAAGTAGATATTCTTTGGCTCGATGGGGGATGGGTTCGTCCTAAGAGCAGTATTGATACCTCTGTTGAGTGGCAGCGGGGTATTCAATATGACCAAGATATTGATATGCCAAAAATTGCTGCTATGGGTAGACAAAAACAGCCAGGCCTGATCGTTGTTGACCGTACGGTATCGGGTCAATATGAAAACTATACAACCCCAGAGCAGGAGGTACCCGAAGTCCCGCTTGATCATCCCTGGGAAAGCTGCATTACTATGGGTAATTCCTGGAGTTATGTACCAGGCGACCATTATAAATCAGTACAGCAAATTGTACAGCTGCTGGTTAAGATAGTTTCGCGTGGTGGCAACTTATTAATGAACATAGGCCCCGGCCCTGATGGTGATTGGGACCCTGTAGCTTATGAACGTTTAAAAGGTATAAGTGCCTGGATCAAGATTAATGGCGAGGGTATCTATAACTCCAAATCAGTTGCACCATATTCAACGGGTAATATTTTCTATACTAAGGCAAAAAATGATAAAGCAATATACGCTTTTATGTTATCTGACAGCGAGAAAGTAACGCTACCTGCAACTGTTTCGATCAAAGCCGGTAAGCCTAAGAAAGTAATGCTATTAGGAAGCAAACAGAACCTGAAATGGAAACAACAAAATGACGAAGTAGTGATCAGTATCCCTGCCAGTTTACAACAAAACAGCGGTTTAAATGAGGCGGCCTGTTTTAAATTGGTATATTAAATAAAAGATAAGAAACCACATCAAATTACCAAACAAGTATAATTCTGCGTTAATCGCAGTGCTTAATTTTGAAACCATCACCCCACCTAAATAATGGAAAAAAATTGTCCGGCTATTAAATCTGTATCTTTTAAATTCCCAATAATAACATTGTTCATATTCTACGCTATTTTTCAAAGCATTACAGTAAATGCACAAAGTAAGTATGAATTAAATGAAGGTTGGAAATGCGCCCCGATAAGTAATGTAAAGGAAGCAGGAGCAGATATTTCACGTACTACCTTTAATATAAGCACATGGATGCCTGCTGTTGTCCCGGGCACGGTATTAACCAGTTTGATAGCTTCCCATAAAATGCCCGATCCATTTTATGGTATGAACAATGAACAGATCCCTGACATTTACAAAACCGGTCGCGATTACTATACTTATTGGTTTGTGAAGGATTTTAAAGAAACGAAACCCACAGGTAGTAATCAGGCTTATCTGAATTTCAGAGGTGTTAATTACAGTTGTGATGTGTTTTTAAATGGTCATAAATTAAATGGCAAACCGCATACAGGTATGTTTTTACGCCAGTCGTATAACATTACCAATTGGATGGCTAAAGATGGTAATAACAGGATCGCTGTTATTGTTTACCCTCCGGACGTAGTGGGTAACCCCAATGGAGGCCAGGGTGGTGACGGAACTATCGCCCGTAATGTTGGAATACAATATACCGCAGGTTGGGATTGGATACAGCCTATTAAGGATCGTAATACCGGCATCTGGGATAAGGTGATAATAGAAAAAACGGGCGCAGTACGCATAAAAGACCCACACATTGTAACCCTGGTGCCAGGTGTAAGGCAAACAGAGGGCCCGCAGCAATCAGCTATTATTCAGGTATCTGCAGATTTGCAAAACGCAAGTAATGTGCCTGTTAGCGGCGAACTAAAATATACTTTGGATGGCAATATTGTGTCAAAAAAAGTCACACTCAAAGCCAATTCGACACAAACGGTACAATTAAATGATTACTCCTTAAAAAATCCAAAACTCTGGTGGCCTAACGGGTATGGCGCACAGCATCTTTATCCAATGAAGCTGCAGTTTGTAACCGAGGCCAGCAAAGTATCTGACCAGGATGATATAAAAGTAGGGGTAAGGCAGATCACTACAGAGTGGAATGCGCGTACCGAGAGCAGACAAATCAATATCAATGGGCAGAAAATATTTATTAAAGGTGGTAACTGGATAGTATCTGATGAGATGTTACGCTTTTCGGATGCCCGTTATGATGCCGAGGTGCGTTTTCATCGCGATATGAACCTGAACTTGATCAGGGTTTGGGGTGGTGCCTTGATTGAACGCCCTGAATTTTATGAAGCCTGTGACCGGTACGGTATGCTGGTTTTTCAGGATATGTGGGGATCGGGAGATTGTAACGGCCGCTGGACCGATCCAATGAAGCTGGATGATCAATGGACTCGCAGAAAATACCCTGATGATCACGGCTTGTATCTTAAATCAATTGAAGATCAGGTTAAGTTAGTACGTAATTATCCTTCATTAGCCCTTTGGTGCGGCGGTAATGAGATAACTCCACCAGAGGATATGCTGATAGCTTTGCGTGATAGCATTATGCCCAAATTAGATAATACCCGTTGGTTTATTCCTTATTCCAATTCCGAGGAAATGTCACGTAATGCACTGGGCGGCAATGGTGATGGGCCATACGGAATTCAGCCTCTTTCAACTTTTTGGGCGCACAAAACCTATCCATTTAACTCAGAGGTCGGTTCAGTAGGAGTAAGTGACTATGAATCGCTCAAGAGATTTATCCCGACTAAAAATATGATATTGCCAGAGTACGATGAGGCTACTGGTAAAACCAAAACCGATTCTGTTTGGGATTATCATAAATATATTGGCTATGATGGTTTTATTGATAAATACGGCAAACCAAAAGACGTAGAAGACTTTGCCACCAAAGCGCAATTGGTTAATTATGATCAGTATCGTGGCCTGATGGAGGGTTTCAGCTCACACATGTGGGAGTGGTACACCGGTACCATTATCTGGAAAACACAAAACCCGTGGACAGCCATGCGCGGCCAGATGTATGATTATTATCTTGACCCCAACGCTTGTTTGTACGGCTTACACAACGGAAGTGAGCCCCTGCACATTATGTATGATCCTACCGATGGCATGGTGATGGTGGCCAACAATACTTTTAAAAGCCATACAAATATGATGCTGGTAGCCAAAGCTTACGATATGGATGGAAAAGAAAAAATGCTTACCCAGGTTTTTTCTGATGTTACACCAACCACGGTTAAGCGTTATTTATCGTTAAAAGGGGAAATGAGTAAGTTAGCCAAAGATAAAGGCGCCTTCCTTTGCCTGCAGTTATTGGACAAAGATAAAAAGACCCTCAGCGAAAACATTTATTGGATACCTGACGGGAATGGAAACTACTCTGGGTTACAGAACATGCCGAAAGGAAACTTAAATGCTTCAGCTAAATACTTAAGTACGGATAGAGTAGAAGTAACCTTAACCAATACAGGTAATGGCCCGCTGGCATTTTTTAACAGGTTGTCATTAACAGATGCAGATACCAAACAAAGGGTATTGCCCGCTTTTTACAGCGATAATTATATCACCGTTTTACCTGGTAAAGAGAAAAAAGTGATCATTGATTATAAAAACTCCGCTAAAAGGAATCTTACAGTAACAGTGGGTGGGTGGAACGTAACTGAACGAACTATATCTATCGACAAATAACAAACAGAAAAAATGAAAACTATCTCAAAATGTTTGTCGGCAGCGGCGTTAATGCTTGCTTGTATTGGTGCTGCGAGCGCACAGGAAACAGCAGCCCGGTTCCCCTTGATACCCTATCCAACGCAATTGGTAGCTGGAAAGGGCACTTTTAGTATTAACAATAAAACAAGCATCACAACCGCTAAAGAATTTACCGGCGAAGCTAATCAACTCAATCAGTTATTGCTAAAAGGTTTAGGCAAAAAACTGTTAATAGCGAAGGGCAATAAAGCCAATGTCATTAATTTGGTATACGATGCTTCATTAACAACGCCCGAAGCTTATAAATTGACCATTAGCAAGCAGCAGGTTGTTATTGCGGCCAAGGAGCCAGCTGGTATATTTCATGGGATTGAAACTATTCGCCAATTGTTGCCTGTTTCTATCGAAAAAGGTAAAGCAAGTAAAACTTTACTATTACCAGTTGTAACTATTCAGGATCAACCGGCCTATGCCTGGCGTGGAATGCATCTGGATGTTTCCCGGCATTTCTTTTCCGTAGCTTATCTGAAAAAGTTTATCGACAGGATGGCGCTTTACAAAATGAACAAGCTTCACTTGCATTTGACTGATGATCAAGGTTGGCGCATCGAGATCAAAAAATATCCGAAGTTAACCGAAGAGGGAGCCTGGCGTACTTTTAACAACCAGGACTCAGCTTGCATGAAAAAAGCCAAAGACAATCCAGATTTTGTGATCGATAAAGAACATATTGTTCAGCATGATGGCAAAACTATGTACGGTGGTTTTTATACCCAGCAGGAAATGAAGGGAGTGGTAGCTTATGCCGCGGCCCGCCATATCGACATCATACCCGAAATTGATATGCCCGGTCACATGATGGCTGCTATTAACTCTTATCCTTTTTTAACCTGTAATGGTGAAAATTCATGGGGTAAGCTGTTTACCAAACCTATTTGCCCGGGATTGGAGTCTACCTATGAATTTGCTCAAAATGTGTTCAGCGAGATCATGGATATTTTTCCATCCCAATACATCCATATTGGTGGCGACGAAGTTGATCGCACCGATTGGGGTAAATCGGCAGATTGTAAAGCCTTAATGGAACACGAGGGGATTAAAGATCTGCCCGCTCTGCAAAGCTACTTTATCAATCGCATGGAGAAATTCTTTAACTCTAAAGGCCGTAAGTTGATCGGTTGGGATGAGATTATCGAGGGTGGTATCAGTCCTACGGCAATTGTGATGTATTGGCGTACCTGGGTGCCCGATGCTCCTGTGAAAGCGGTTAAAAATTGCAACACGGTGATCATGACCCCTGGGGAGCCTTTATATTTTGACAATCAGCCTGATCAATATTCCATCGATAAGGTATATCATTTTAATCCTATTCCTAAAGTTCTGAATGCTGTGGAAGCTAAATCTATCATCGGTGCACAAGCCAATATCTGGACAGAAATGATACCCTCCGAAAAAAGGGCCGATTATATGTACATGCCCCGCCTTACCGCTCTTGCAGAAATGCTGTGGACAAATCAGCCTGATAAATATGATTCTTACCTAAAACGTTTGGTAAAACAGTATAGTCGCATGGATGCCATGAACATTAACTATCGCTTACCAGACCTTCCCGGACTATTAAACAATTACGTGTTTACCGAGGAGGGGAGTTTAAGCATCAGTAAGCCATTGCCTTCTTTGATTATCCGTTATACAACTGATGGTTCTTTACCTGATACAAAATCAAGGGAATTGCCATCAGCATTAAGTATAACAAACAACGAATTAGTTCGGGTTGCAGCCTTTACTGCAAATGGCACACGTGGCGATGTTTATAATTTAAACTACACCAAACAATATATGCTTGGGCCGGTAAAAGTAAGGAGCACAAAACCTGGCTTAGATTGTAAATATTACAAAGCCTACTTCAAACAAACCTCCCTGATGAAAAAAGCCAGCGTTGATAGCACTTTTACAACAACGGCAATTGAGGTACCTTCAACTGTAAAAGCCCCATCATTTGGCATCGCCTATAAGGGCTACATAGATGTGCCTGCCGATGGTATTTATAGCTTCTATTTAACCGCTGATGATGGCGCTTTATTAAAAATTGGCCCTGCAACAGTGGTTGATAATGATGGTAACCATTCAGCACAGGAACGGAGCGGACAGATAGCCTTAAAAATGGGTTTGCATCCATTCGCACTTGATTTTATTGAAGGTGGTGGTGGTTTTACCCTTAAACTCCAGTATAGTATAAATGGTTCGGCCCGGCAGGATATTCCTGCCGAATGGTTTAAAAATTAAGTATCTGCAATGAAAAAGATTACTCTGTTCGTATTACTATTTGTCGTTAGCGTTCGTAGCTTTAGTCAGGCTCCTCCTAAACCCTTTGGCCCTTTGCCAACTCAGGGGCAACTCAACTGGCAGGAAATGGGGATGTATTGTATCATTCACTATGGCCTGGATACTTATACTAACAAAGAGTGGGGCTATGGTGACGAGGATCCTAAATTGCTTAATCCATCACAGTTTAGTGCCATGCAGATAGTTGCCGCAGCCAAAGCCGGCGGATTTAAAGGTGTTGTGGTAGTGGCAAAACACCATGATGGTTTTTGCCTTTGGCCAACCAAAACAACAGAACACAACATATCCAAAAGTCCATACAAGAATGGCAAAGGCGATATACTACAGGAATACCGGGAAGCCTGTGATAAATTAGGAATGAAACTGGGCGTTTACTGCTCTCCCTGGGACAGGAACAACCCCAACTACGGTACACCAGAATATTTAAAAATATACCAGAACCAATTACGGGAACTGTACACGCATTATGGCCCACTGTTCATCTCCTGGCATGACGGTGCCAACGGTGGCGACGGTTACTATGGCGGCAAACGCGAAGTACGTAAAATTGACCGCTCCACTTACTATGACTGGAAAAACACCTGGGGTATTACCCGCAAGTTACAGCCTAATGCTGTGATATTTGGCGATGTTGGCCCGGATGTACGCTGGGTAGGTAATGAAGAAGGCCATGCCGGTGAAACCTGCTGGGCTACTTATACCCCACATGCCCCGGATGAAGGTAAAGAACCAGGCAACGGATATGTTAAAGATTATGAAGGTACAGAAGGCACCCGCGATGGTAAATACTGGATGCCGGCTGAGTGTGATGTATCATTAAGACCAGGATGGTTTTACCACAAAACACAGGATGATGGAGTGAAATCTCCCTATACCTTACTTGATCTGTATTACAAAAGTGTTGGCCGCGGTGCAGCGCTTGATCTGGGTTTATCGCCAGATCAGCGGGGAATTGTTAATGAGATAGATGTAAAATCACTTACAGAATTTGGTCAGTTACTAAAACAAACCTTTGCAACAAATCTGGCAAAAGGAGCAACCCTTACGGCCAGTAATGTACGTGGTAGAAATAAGATTAAATACGGCCCGCAGTTTTTGTTGGATAATGATCGTTATAGCTATTGGGCTACAGATGACAAAGTAGCAATACCTCAACTAATTATTGATCTGCATACTCCTAAAATATTTAACGTGATCAGGCTGCGTGAAAACATCAAATTAGGACAACGCATTGATTCGCTTGCTGTCGACGCCTTTGCCAATGGCAAATGGCAGCAAATAGCTTCGGCAACCAGCATAGGAGGGAACCGGCTTATCCGATTAACGCAAAATATAACAGCAACAAAGTTAAGGTTGCGTATCACGGGTTCACAAGCATCAATAGCTTTAAGTGATTTTGGTATTTATAAAGAACCGGTTCATTTAAGCGCTCCAAAGATCAGCCGTAATAAAAGCGGTGAAATAAGCATTACAACCGAAGCGCCCGTAAACTCTATTCACTATACTTTAAATGGGCAGGAGCCAACTTTAAAGTCTCCATTATATAAGGGACCTTTTAGTATAACTGATGATGCAGTGGTAAAAGCACGCGGTTTTGAAGGAAAAGATCAGCAAAGTGAATCTGCTTTTGTTTCATTAGGCTATGCTAAAACCGACTGGAAAATTATAGACGCAAGTGCCTCAAATAATGACAACCAGGCAGAAAATGCTATTGACGAAAACAGCCATTCTCTTTACAGCACTTTAAAGCAGGAAAGCGCATCATTCCCTCAGCAGATAAGTGTTGATCTGGGCAGCACTAAAGAAATAAAGGCTTTTGGTTATTTGCCACGCCAGGATAAACAATTTGATGGAATAGTAGACAGCTATGTATTCTATATCAGCAATGATGGCAAGGAATGGCAAAAAGTAGCTTCGGGCGAATTTTCTAACATTAAAGCAAGCCTGATTGAGCAGCCGGTTATTTTAAAACAACCGGTTAAAGCCCGATATTTTAAACTTCAAGCAGTGCACGTAATTGCAGGAAATGGTATTACAGTTGCCGAATTAAGCATTTATTAATAAACTATTAAGTATTGGGTTTATGTTTGTATCCAATTATAAACCTCAATACTATTTCTATATAAAATTATTCGATGAAAAAACAGATCTGTTTGGCCGGGTTGCTGGCATTGTTTAGTTCAAATTCATTTAGTCAGGCGCATAGAACGGTCGCGGCATATAAACCAGGTAGTTTAACCCAATATGTCGACCCTTACATTGGTACGGGATTCCACGGACACGTTTTTGTTGGAGCCAGTGTGCCTTTTGGTGCTGTACAGTTAGGGCCAACCAATATATCCGAGGGCTGGGACTGGTGTTCGGGCTATCATATATCAGATTCAACCATTATCGGTTTCCAGCATACACATTTGAGCGGTACCGGTATAGGCGATTTGGGCGATATTTCCTTTATGCCAACTACGGGCCCTGTCAAAGTAACCAAAGGCAGTGTAAAAGATCTGCAGAGCGGTTACACCTCGTTGTTTAGTCATCAGGATGAGGTGGTAAAACCTGGTTATTATAAAGTTAAGCTAAAACGATATGGCATAGGCGTGGAGCTTACCGCAAGCACACGCGTTGGTATGCATAAATATACTTTTCCCGCTGCAAAAGATGCTCACATAGTGATCGACCTAAAAGAGGGTATTGGCTGGGACAAATCAGTGGAAACCTATATTAAACAAGTTGATAAAAACACCATTGTTGGCTATCGTTTTTCAAAAGGCTGGGCTGTTGATCAGCGTATTTACTTTACCGCGGTATTCTCTAAATCCATCAGCAAATTCGAGGTTTATGACAATACAAAACTTGCTTCGGGATCCGAACTGAAAAGCGAGAAGACTAAAGGTGTAATCAGTTTTGCCACGACCAAAGGAGAGGTTGTTTATGCCAAAGTAGGTATATCACCGGTAAGCACAGAAAATGCGATGCTGAACATCAAAGCCGAGATACCAGGTTGGGATTTTAATAAGGTAGTGGTCGACGCGGATAAAGCCTGGAATAACCAACTACAAAAGATTACCATTAAAGCCGATTCCTTGTCTCAGCTGAAAAAGTTCTATACTGCTTTTTATCATACCATGATAGCCCCTTCCATATTTAATGATGTGAACGGCGAATATTGGGGAACGGATAAAAAAGTGCATAAGAACCAGGGATTCAATAATGTAACTACCTTCTCTTTATGGGATACTTATAGGGCCAATAATCCACTGTCTACCATTATCCATCCCGAGCATACTAATGACATGATCAACTCTATGCTGGCTATTTATCAGCAACAGGGTAGTTTACCCGTATGGCATTTAATGGCCAATGAAACCAATTGTATGGTGGGATATAGCGCGGTACCGGTTGTGGCCGATGCCCTTTTAAAAGGGTATAAAGGTTTTGATATCAATCTGGCTTATGAGGCCATGAAAACCACCGCCATGCAGGATGCCCGTGGTATTAAATTTGTAAAGAGCCTGGGCTATATCCCTGCCGATAGTACTGCCGAGTCGGTTTCTATGGGCATGGAATATGCTATTGACGATTGGTGTATTGCGCAGGTTGCCAAAAAGTTGGGGAAACAGGCCGATTACGATTACTTCAGTAAACGTGGTCAGTACTATAAAAACTATTATGATCCTAAGGCAGGCTTTATGCGAGGCCGTTTATCAGAAAATTCATGGCGCACACCGTACAGCCCATTTATATCCATACATGAGCATGGTGATTTTACTGAGGGTAACGGATGGCAATATACTTTCCTGGTACCGCAGGATGTAGAAGGCTTGATCAATCTTTTAGGCGGCGAAGCAAAATTCAACACCAAGCTCGACTCGTTGTTTATAGCAAAGGGCGATATGGGTAAATTTAAATCGCCCGATGTATCCGGTCTGATCGGTCAGTATGCGCATGGCAATGAGCCAAGCCACCCGATGAGCTATTTTTATGATTATTCTGGCCAGCCCTGGAAAACTGCTGAAAAGGTGAGGTATATCCTGGATGACTTTTATACTGATAAACCCGATGGTATTATTGGTAACGAAGATGTGGGCCAAATGTCGGCATGGTATGTATTATCCGCCCTTGGTTTTTATTCAGCCAATCCAGCAAATGGCCTGTACGTATTCGGTAGCCCTGTTATCAACGAAGCTACATTGAAATTACAAGGCAACAAAACATTCCATATCGTGGTGAAAAACAACGGTCCGCAAAACAAGTATATCAATGCTATGCTGTTAAATGGCAAGGTTTACAACAAAACCTATTTTGCACACAAGGATATCATGAACGGTGGTGAACTGGTAATTACCATGGGCAACAAACCAGGAACGGTTTGGGGTGTGGGGGATGCAAACAAAGCGGTGTCGGTGTTGAAATAGCAGTCCATTTAGAATTTAAAAAATGTCATTGCGGAACGACGAAGCAATCTCCTCACTTAATTATAAACAAACGAGGAGATTGCCACGCTATCGCTCGCAATGACATATCTTAAATTATACTATTTCTTTGGTTGGTGCAACTGATTATAAAAAATACTCAAACCATACTTAGCCGATTTCCATTTCTGATCAAGATCCGCAGGGGCAGGGCCGGGGCTTTGTGCAAAGTTACCTGTGATGATGTCGAGATCTCCATCGCCATCAACATCCGCGGTTTCGAGAGTTAACGTTTTTATAGGTACTTCGCTCTTTTGCGTGTATGATTTAAAGCTGAACTTATTTTGATCAATATTCTCCAGGTACACAAATGACTCATCAACCAGTTTTCCAAACTCAGGAAAGAATGCTGTGGCAGCAAAATCAATATCGCCATCCTTGTCAAAATCCTCAGCCAATACTTTGGTAACGCCATATATCGGATAAAAGAACTTTTCCTGAAATACACCATTTCCCTGATTAATGTTAAGCCGAATGCCGTGATAAGCTTTAAGAATATTGGAGTAATCGGCATTGTCGCCATGTACGGTTACAATATCAGTGAGACCGTCGTGATTATAATCAACCAAAACCATATCTGTTGTGCCATAGTTTGGAGGAAATTGTAAAACTCGTTTAGCCTTAAATTTTAATTTGTCTTTTTGATAAAAGATCCACACACTTTCATCTCCCTGTGAAAACATAGCAATAATATCCTTTTTGCCATCGCCATCCATGTCTTTGATATAGCATTTAATAGCTCCGGCCAGGGGCATTAATACATCTTCTGTATATTTTCCTGATCTGTTTTTTTTGAACAATGAAAGGGAGCCGGTTTTATTACCAAAATTGCAAACTACTATCTCCGGCACGCCATCATTGTCCAGATCTTCAATTTCGGCATGAACCGGGCGATGTAAAGCTGCTATTAAGGTTGAGCTTATACTATCCTTCAATTGCGAATAAGATCCTGTGCTGAGCTCCGTTGGATATAATTTGCCTATCTCGGTAAAATAAGTATCTCCCTTATAAAAGTTAAAATCAACTACCGGACTGTTGCTATTGATAGTCCGGGTTACACCTTGGCCATACTGCCAGTTATACACCTTTTTATAAAAATCACCTATCCATAAGGTATTGGTTTGAGTATTATATTCCAATCCCGTAATTAATGATGGTGCCTTTTCGGATATTGGTGTATCCTGGCGTTCGAATTGTTTTAATGGACTGTTGCGTGTTAACCTTTTTTCATCCAATGATACGCTATCCGGAGCGTTGCTGAGTATGTAATTTATAATCTTACCATACTCTTCATTGGTCAGGGTCGGTTCATCGGGAATGATATGGTTCTTTTTTACAATCTCTCGTTCTTCATCGCTTAATCCTCGTAATGGATCGTAATTAGGGTAGATGATACCCATGCGGCTGGCCATAGTAGGCAATACATGGTTTTGCCAGATCTCTTTTGTTAAACTGGCCGGATCAGGTTCCATATGGCAGGTGGTACAATACCGGGTGAAAAGCAGTTTGCCATCATCGTTTTTTAGCGGCACCGTTTTGATGGTAAATGAATTAAGGCAAATAAGAGCGGTCAAAACAAAAAATCCGCTTAAAATAAATGTTCTTATATGCATGTGATTAGTTTTGCCTGCTGATCTTAGCTGTCTTTAACTTTTCAATCACTTTGGCAGCTACCAACCTACCCTGTTTGTTACCAAAAACTATGGCGTCTTTAAAATGTATCCCTCCGTAAAAACGGGATATGGAGGCTTCTTCCGCTGCTTCATAAAAAGATTTAAAACTGCGTGGGCCAACGCCATACGGAATTTCGGAATCATCAGTATAAGCAAATTTATCACCCAGCAGATATGTTAAAACCCCAGCCGATGCATTGGAAAGCACTGCGTGACCACTTGGATACTCCGGAAATGGAGGGGTTTGCAAATATGGTGTCCAGGTGATGTCGATATACTTGTTGATATAGGTTTCCGGGCGGATCCCATTGCTTCGGTATTTCTCATCCCAGCAACTGATAAAAGCATCCATTAACGTTATGGCCTCAAGTGTATATACCGTAACCGATCTGTCAAAACTTAAATTTGCTTTTTTACACACAATACCTGCTATATTCATCCAGTGCCCCCCGGGACTGATCTTTTTGAACCCGATCATCATATGGCCAGAGGTAGTTACAGCAAATGGGTTACAATCCCAAAAATTGGCAATAGTAACCTGCTCCATCGGTGGGTTTTTAGAAATTTTGTAAACATCATAAGCCTGTTTGTAAAATTCACTTGTACTATCAGTACTGAAAGGTGTTGGTCGTACCGGTACAAACTCGTTAGAGGAGTCAATAAGCATAGGCCTGATGATTTTCCAGTTGGGCTCAACGGCTTCCATGTAGGTTGGAGGGGTGGGATACCAGTTTTTGCCACCTTTTATCGGGGTATATCTTAGCTTACCGCTTAATTTGTTGTAATTATCGCCCTTAGCATATTTGAGCACTTTGGCGGTCATTTCGGTTGCTGCCGCTATCGACTGTTTGATGATATCATCATCTATCTTATTAACTTTTAGTGAGGCAATGTATTTGTCCTCATCATCCTGCAGCATAAAACCCGAGGGGAGCATTTGTTTACCAGTTTCGAGTATACAGTATATAGCTGCTATCTGATAACTGTACTTGCCTTTTTCAATGCTGATCTGATTATCATCTTTATAGCTTTTTACAAGATCAGCAAGCGGAACAATCTCTTTGTTGTTTAATGCGGTTAAATTGTAGGCTCCCAGCATAGCATAAGTATAATAGCGGGATGCTGCGGGCGGATTTACCACATCATGTATCATTACTGCCGATAGGGCCTTGATGGTTTTATCCAATTGCAAATAATCGGGTAATGGTTTTTTGTTTTTTTGCGCATAACCGATTATGGTGTTGCACAGGATGAGTAAAACAAGGGATATATTCCTGATCATTAGTTCTCTTTATAAAATTGTAATGGTTGGCCGGATACACCTATCAATATGTATTTTGAGCCATTTATTTTTGTTTCTACCGCCGATTTTACATCTCCTGTAACTGATAATCCTGACGACAGCTGGCTTTGGTACTTAAAATCACCTTTACCATCGCCGATTAACAGGCAGCCGTAGTTAGCATCAAAACTGCCCAGTTTTAAACGGTTGTCAGAATGATTACCCAGCAACAGGAGATCAACTTTACCATCGTGGTTAAAGTCCGCAGTAATTATTTGAGTTAACATCGAAAACTGTGTCTCGATTGGTAAAGGGACTTTTACAAATTTGCCATTCGTGTTCAGAAAGCAACTGGTTTGTATATCGTTAGCAGTAAGTTTTGCGGCCTTTGCAAGATCATCCTGGCTGAAAATATCCTTCATGGTAGCATCACAATAGGCTTTGTAGGAGCTAAACTTTTTGCGCATGGGGTATATCTGCTCGTTCAACTCATCGCGGCTCACAAATGGATAACTTACCCCTTGAATATAAAAGTTAAAGAATGGGTCTATAGAACCGTTACCATCGAAGTCGGCATAGTACATTTCGGCCGGTTCGGTGGTTGTGGCATGAATTTGTGTATTTATGCCCAGGTTACCGGCAATAATATCGGGTTTACCGTCACCATTGATATCTGCTATGGCTATGGTGTTCCAGAAGCCATTTTCCTGCTGATCAAAGTATTTGGCGGTTTCATCTACAAAACCATTGGCGGTATTAGTATAAATTAGAATGGGCATAAACTCGCCGCAAATGATCAGGTCTTTACGGCCGTCGCCATTTAAGTCGGCCCATTGAGCGTCTTTTACCATGCCGCAGGCTGCAAATGGTACATCGGTAATCGTAAAGTGGCCATCGCCTGCATTGGTTAATAAATAGCTTTTGGGGGTCACAGGATATTGACCGGGGATGATATTGGCGCCCACAAACAGATCCACCTTACCATCATTGTTATAATCACACGCCCGGACGCACGATTTGCTGCCGGCATTAAGTTGAGGCAGGGAAGTGGTGGAAAGTACAAAATTACCTTTGCCATCATTAAAATACAGTTTATCCTGCAAATCGGGAGTATTTGGTTCCAATAATGAATAGCCTCCTTTAGCTACATACAGATCAGGAAAACCGTCGCCGTTGGCATCAAAAAATACAGCAGCGGAGGTGTTTTCATGGTTTAAATCTGATACTTCGGTAACCATAAAAGTCCCGCCGGGTTTTTGTATATAAATTTTACCTGGTGTATTCTGATCGCCACCGATAAACAGATCTTCCAACCCATCTTTATTTACGTCAGCCTTAGCTATAACCGGGCCTGTTTTAGAGCTCATAAAAAGCATCAATAGCTGACGTTTAAAATCGTTTATGGTGGTTTCGGTATGTTTATAATCAATAATTGGTTTGGTAAGACTTAAAAGGGTTTTGCCTTTTTTATCTGCTGGTTTATAAGCAGCTAAACCAGCTTTATAGGTGATATTTAAACGTTGGTTGACTTTTATATCCGTTAAGAGCTGCGTAGTTTGATCGGGCCATATTACCCGGACAGAATCAACCTTAGTTTGGTCGCCCATACCGAAGTTTAATACGGTTGACACACATGATAAGTAACCCCTGTTGGGATTAACCTCCTGGTATTGGGTTTGTTTGTTGTTGTAAACATAAACCTTGGCGCCTATAGCATTTACATTAGGCCCGTTTTGTTTCAGGTTAACAGCCACATAATTCTTTTTCGAAGTTTCCATGGTCATGTTCTGATAGATGGAAGCTTCGCTGTTGATGTTGTTGGTGATCAGGTCAAGGTCGCCGTCGTTATCCAGATCGGCATAAACGGAACCGCTTGATATGCCTGATTTGGTAATACCCCAGTCCTGCTTTTTTTCGGTAAAAGTGAGGTCATGATTGTTTTGGAAAATATAGTTTGACAGGGTAGTGGAGGGCATAGCTTTAACCAGGTCCATTAATAAATAGGGTTCCCGGTCCATAGCCTTTTTAAGCTTATAATCGCCCCAATACCGCAAAAAATCCTTGTTGGTATAATCCCTGAAATAGCCGTTGGATATAAAAATATCTTTATAGCCATCATTGTCAAAATCGGCTATGAGTGGGCACCAACTCCAGTCGGTATTGGATATGCCAGCCAACTGACCGATCTCGCTGAAAGTGCCGTCGCCATTATTTAACTGCAGCATATTGCGCATATATTGCTTATACAGATCCTGTTGCAACATCAATTCAAACGATTCATAGTTTTCCTGCAGCTGCAAAAGCTTTTGGCGCCGGTTATCAGGGGGTAACATATCCAGAGTCATGATGTCGGGAAGACCATCGTTATTTATATCTGCAATATCCACGCCCATGGAAAACTGGGAAAGATGCCTTAACGCTTGTTTGCTTTTATCGGTAAAAGTACCGTCCCCGTTATTGATGTACATATAATCGGGTTCATTGTAGTCGTTGGTTACATAGATATCCTGTAACCCATCCTTATTGATATCGGACACAGCTACACCCAGGCCAAAAGTAAGTGGGTTTTGTATGATACCGGCTTTTTTTGAAACATCTATAAAATGACCTCCCTGATTTTCAAAAAGTCTGTTGCTGGCCAATTCGTCGGTTTCTTTTTTATTTTGAGCAAACTCCAGGTTACTTATCTTTTTTACATTATGGTTAAGCAGGAACATATCAAGCTTTCCATCGTTATTATAATCAAAAAATACAGCCTGGGTACTATAACCGGGGTCGTCCAGACCATATTCTTTAGCCTGTTCAACAAACTTATTATTGCCCTTGTTAATAAATAATTGATTTCGGCGTTTGCTGTTATCACCAAGGCCCGAATAGCATACATAGATATCCAAAAGCCCATCACCGTTCACATCGGCCATGGTAACGCCGGTTTTCCAGTCTCCTGCCCGGCCGCCCAATCCGGTGCCCGCATCTTTGGTAATATCTTTAAATTTTAAATTGCCGAGGTTAAGATAAAGCTTATTAGCGCCAAGGTTACTGGTGAAAAAGAGATCTTCAAGACCATCGTTATTGATGTCTCCAACAGCTATACCGCCGCCATTATATAAATACTCGTAGGATAAAACATTTAAATGCTCGTCCTCAACCAGGTCGTTTCTGAAAGTAACACTGGTTTGTTCGGAAGGTAATAACTTAAATAATGTTTGCTGGGCGAACGAGTTACTACCGATAAGGCATAGTGCTGCGCTAATTGTAATTAAAGGCCTGACGCTTTTTTTAAGAGCGGGTAAATTAAAGACAGACATCATATTTATTAAAATAAGATCAGTTAGGCAGACTGCATTTCTAAAAATAACATTTATAAAGCGTATTAAACAAACAAGGAGACAATTAATGTCTCCCTGTTTGTTTTGAGAAAAGTGGGTTTATTTATCCCACCATACTTTAGCTGTGAAGGTATCGCCACCAGTAAGCCTGGCAACAGCGGCTGCATAATTAGCAGCGTTTGTTGATGGTAAGCCCAGCGGATAAGGAATTCTTCTTGGAATTGTTGATACGGCAAACTGGTTTGGATAGGTTACCGGGGTTAATACAGGGTATCCAGACCTTCTCCAGTTAGCCCAGGTTTCATTAAAGTTAAATGTTGCTGATGTTTCAACAAAATACTCCATATTGATCTGCTGCAACGCGGTAGCTGGAACCAACGGATGAGCGGCAACATAGGTGGTTATGCTGGTAGCAGGAACTGATGTTGTACCAAATTGGCCCAACGTTTGCATATCTGCGGTAAGCGCGTTTGCATAATGCGTAGCCGCGGTACCGGTATTCCAGCCTCTTGTAGCTGCTTCAGCAAATAAAAGCTCGCTTTCACCGTAAGTCATCAGGAAATTATAACGGTTACGATCGTCATAAACTGCAAACTGAGGGCGGGAGTATTTACCAACCGGCGCATCTGCATCACCTGAAACCCCAGGATTAGCAGGGCTTGTACCTGGATAGCCGGTTGCATGCGAGATGTCAGTAGCACCACCTTTAAGGTCATACCCATTTGGCATACCTACCTGCAGGCTTGCTGTATTAATACCGATCACCTGAGTTTCATTAGCCTTTTTTCCAGTGCCGGTTGAAATTTCAGCAATAGCACTAATGCGTGGGTCGGCTGTTAACTTCATATAATCAATTAGGGTTTTTGACCATCTTACTTCCCTGAAATCATCAGTTACTAATAATGCTGCAGCATCACTGTTACCATTCCCGTTTGTATTGTCGGCTTTTACTTTGGCATTATCATCTATAGAAGCCATTGCACCGCCCGCATATGCTTTTTCAGCATATTTCTGTGCAGTAGCAGCGTCAACTTTAGTTAAACGCATGGCAGCCCTCAGCATTAATGAATAACCTAATTTCTTCCATTTGGAGACATCTCCAGCATAAAAAAGATCAGAAGTAGGCCCGGCTTTTGAAACGTCTAAGGCAGCGGTTGCGGCGTCCAATTGGCTTAGCATAGACGTATAAATACTTTGCTGGGTATCAAAAACAGGTGAAACTATGCCTTCTTTCGCTTGTCCTTCCTGCGAAAAAGGGATGTCGCCGTAAGCGTCGGTGATGCGCTGCAATATCATCATCCTCAAAATAGTCCCACAATTATCAAGATTAGTAAAAGCGGCATTGCCTTTAATAACGTTCTTCATCTCATCAATTAATGTAGATGAACCATAGCTGGTGTTCCATGTTCTCGAAAAATAATCGCGCCCGCTGCCGGCATAAATATATTTATCGCCATTGCCGTAGTAATCGTAAGTAGAGGCTAATGACTGTGACCACATACTTTGAAATAATAATTGATCATACCCGGAATTTGAAAATTTAATTTGAGCTTGGGCCATCAAAAAGGGTGCACTTACCAAAGTTGGGGTTACTTTGGTAGGATCCGTATTGATTTGGTCGAAATTTTTTGTACAACCCGCTATAAAGGTGGCACCTATAAGCAGGCAACTATATATAAGTTGTTTTTTCATCTCTGTTATTTTTTAAATTTAAAGTTCACATTTAACCCATATGTCCTTACAGGAGGTACGCTTGTACCTTCAATACCCGCATAGTTGATACCCGGAGCAAAATTTGACTCAGGGTCAATGTTGTCAGTATGCTTCATGATCGTCCAAAGGTTTCTGGCCACTAATGAAACGGTGATAGAGTTAAATGGTGTAGTGCCTAACACATTTTTAGGGATGCTATATCCAAATGTAATCTGACGCAATTTGATAAAGCTACCATCTAAAACATTGAGCGCAGAAACATTGCGCGCCAAAGTTTGATAGTATGTTTCGGCCGGTACATTAACAGTGTTTTTTGCACCACTTTCGGTTACACCAACACCAACCACACCTGTTTCACGGCCTTCAAGGGTCATTTTGTTTAAACCACGGAAAATACTGTAATAATTGGTTGCCGATAATACCTTGTTGCCAAAACGATAATCAACCAGGAAACCCAGGTTAAAGTTTTTATAACTAAAATCGTTATTCAAACCACCATAAAACTTAGGCACAACGCTTCCCATAGGAATACGTGCGGTAGTTTCGGCATTACCTGTAGCATCAAATATGATATTGCCGCTGGCATCGCGTTTATAATCGTTAGCCATAATTTGCGGACCAGGAAGACCTTTAACAAAGGCGGTAGTTGCATTTAACGGACGATAGGTACCTAAACCTAAGTTTGCACCATCAAGATCAGTTTCTAATATCTTGTTTTTAATGTAGGTAAAATTAAAAGAAGGCGACCAGGTGAAAGTACTGGTTTTTACCGGTGTGCCATGTATTTCAACTTCTATACCTTTATTACTCACGCCTGCCGAACCAACATAATAGTTGGTATACCCGGATGACCAGTCAGCAGTAGCATTAACTATCTCATTTTTTGTTTTCCTGTCAAAATAAGCTACGTCCAAACCTAAGCGGTCATTCAAAAACTTTAGTTCAGTACCAATTTCAAACTCGGTTAAGGTATAAGGCTTTAATTTAGTGTTTGCTAATTGAGAAGCAAAAGTAGCTGCAGGTACTCCATTAATTGAATTGGCTACACTATAGTACACCTGGTTAGTAAACGGACTGGCGGCACTACTTGTTTTTGCATATGAAACACGCAGTTTGCCAAAATCGAGACCATTGATATGCGTAAGATCAGAGAATATAAAACTTGCAGAAACAGAGGGGGTGAAAAATCCCGGGCCTACTGCTTTTGATATACTGCTATAATAATCATAGCGTCCGGATGTACTCAGGATCAAAAAGTTCTTTATAGCAAAATCAGCAGTATAATAGGCTGAATTAACCTGTAGTTTTTTAGGATCATCATCTAATGTACCGGAATCAGACCCGATATTTCCGGCGAGCCTTTGAGCTCCGTTTGACAGGTCATAAAAGTAAGGAAGGATAAGATTGTTGGCATTGATAAAAGTGCCGTCATAATTGCTTTTACGAATATTACCACCTACAGACATATCAAGGTTAAGGAAATCCTTGATCAGATCGTGTTTGGCGCCTAATAATACATCCGCGTTAAATTCGGTTGTTTGTGTTTGTCGTGTTTTTAAGTTACCATTACTGCCACTCACATATGCGGTTCCGGTTGGCTCTACGGCAAAACGCTTGTCATGAATGTTGTCATAACCAATGCGGCCTTGCACATAAGCCCAGGGTGTTATGCTATACTTAGCTGATATAGATGATATTAAGCGCTCACGGTTTGAGTTGGTTATAAAATTATAAGCAGCAAAATAAGGGTTGGTTACATATATATCATTTGTAAATGATTGTTCAGTACCATCGGCTTTTGTTCCCGGAGCTAAAGTACTTTGGGCCTGGTTAGGTGCCAGATACTGTACGTTGTTAGGGTTGCCCGGACCATCACTTAATCCTGAACGGTTTTTTTCATTATCCAATATGTAATTGGCCACCAGGCTAATGTCCAGGTTTTTCATCACCGTTTGCGAACCGTTGAAGTTAAATGTTTTCCTGTTCAGCCCGCTGTTTGGTGTGATAGCGTGATTATTCATGTCTGACAAAGACAAGCGGAAAGCGCCGGTTTCATTACCACCTGTTAAAGCTACAGTATTGGTGAAGGTATTCCCGGTTTTGTAAAACTTGGTATAATCGTCGCTGGTTTTTGAATATGGATGGGTTTTACCATCAATCTGAATTACCTGTGAACCATCAAGTTTTGGTCCCCATGCCAGGCTGCCTGTGCTTAACGCTGCGGCAAGATTGGCTGGTTTAACACCAAATTCGCCTTGCCCATATTGGGTTTGGAAATCGGTATTATCATAAATTTTATCCATCTGATAGTTGCTGTTATATTCTACGCCAAAGCCTGAATTTTTCTTGCCGGATTTGGTCGTGATCAAAATAACACCGCCTGTAGCGCGGGTACCGTACAATGCAGATGCTGATTGGCCCTTCAATACCGTCATAGTTTCGATATCATCCGGGTTGATGTTGGCAATACCATCACCATAATCCGCACCGCCCCATTCGCCCGATTGGCCTCTTTGGGTATTGTCCATAGGTACACCGTTGATCACAAATAAAGGTCCCTGAGTACTGCTTGTACTGGTTACACCCCGTAATAATATACGTGCCGATGAACCTGCGCCGCCATTAGTACCACTGATACTTAAACCAGCTACACGGCCCTCTAATGAATAGGCTACGTTTGACTCTTTTGCTTTATCAAGCAAATCGCCTTTAACGGTTGTAAGCGCATATCCAAGTTTTTTCTGCTCCTTTTTTATACCCAAAGCCGTTACTACAACCTCGTTAAGATTGGTATTAGCCGCCAACGTAATAGATAATGAAGTTCTGTTACCTACTGTTATTTCCTGAGTGGTAAAGCCAATGTAGCTAACTACCAATACGGTTTTGCTATCGCCTTCAATACTAAAATTACCATTCACATCGGTTTGCGTACCTGTGGTTGTACCCTTTATCCTAATGCTCACGCCAATAAGGGGGGCGCCTTTGTCGTCAACTACTTTACCGCTGATCTTTGCGATACTGGTTTTGATATTAAAGTTTAAGCTATTGGTTAATTTAGGGCTTGCATGTGCTGCTGTTTGCGTGTTTATGAGAACTATACCGGCAAGGGCTAATTTACATAAGGGCAAAGATTTGGATATCCATGGCCTATGTACACCCGTTGGGTGTTTGAAAAATTTCATATTTTACTGAATTTAAAGGGAGTTAATACTAAAGTGCTTTTATGGCACCTGCATTTATAATCATTCAAAAATCATTCTGTGGAGCAGCAATTTCCCGCCGGGTAATTGTGCTTTGGGTAGGGTTAGTAAGCATTTTTTACATAGGCCTAATCTTTTCGGGTTTTAATAATCAATGTTGGTGTTAAATTTACACTTAATAGTTCCTGAATAGGGTCAGGTACATCAAGTAGTTTAGAGAGGGACAATTAAATTTTAACTATTGCCTACAAACCCACGAAAAATATTTTGTTTTTTTAATTAGCCAGTATTATAAATCTTAGAAAGATATAATGACAGATTTTATTGTCAAAATGACAAATAAAGGGGAGACCCCCGTTTTAGCTATATCCAGCTATTGTTTTTAATAGCTGCCTTTGCCTGATATGATCATCGATGCCAATGACTCATCCCGGTTATATATATCCTTACGGAAGTTAAGTTTGTTGTTACGATCGGTAAAAGCTGTGAAATAAGCTATAAATACAGGCGTTTTACGTTTAAGGGTTATTTGCTGTTCCTTACCCTGGTGCATAGCTTTATTGATACGCTGAACGGTCCAGGTGGTGTCGTATTTTAACAAAAAAGAAGCCAGCTTCGCTGGTTCACCAACACGGATGCAGCCATGACTGAACGCCCTTGACGATTCCCCAAATAATGATTTTGATGGTGTGTCATGTAAATAAATGCTGTAGCTGTTGGGAAAAAGGAACTTAACCAACCCAAGAGAGTTTGCAGGTCCGGGCTTTTGTTTAATCACCGGTAAACCGTTCTCTTTCCCGGTAATGATCATGTTGTGCTCATTAACATAATTGCGATTCTTTTTCATCTCGGGCAACACCTCGTTACGGATAATGCTTTCGGGTAAATTCCAGTACGGACTAAAAACAACGTACTGCATTTCGCCATAAAATATCACCGTTTGATGTACTTTTTGCCCCACAACTACATTGCAACTCCATAACAAACTGTCGGCATGATAAACGTGAAGTTTAAACTCTGGTATGTTTACGGCCAGGTAATCGGTATTAAGGCTTACGGGCAGCCACCGGCAACGCTCCATATTAACCATGATCTGGCGCATCCTGGTTTTCAGCGGGACATTTAGCTCGGCTATGGTGCCAGCGCCGGCTATACCATCGGCAGTAAGGCCATGCCTCAGTTGAAATTGTTTAAAGGCATCTTTCAATTCATCGTCGTAAACATTGCTTGTGGTATCTCCTTTAAAATCTTCCAGTTTGTAAAGTCGCTTTTTGATTTGGGATATTACCAGGGTAGAGTCTCCGGGTTTTAACTTTTTACCGGGAATAATAGGCTGCCATTTATCAATTGTATCCAGGTGACGATATTTAGCCAGGTAGTTTTTTAAAAGATCATACTGGCGATAAACAGGTTCAGATAAAATACTTCCAGATTTGCCGGTTTTTTTCAGCAAACTATCCAGGTAATCATTGTATGATACTTTTTTACGCGGCAGGTACCAGTTAACAGCACGGGTTACCGAATCGCTCATGCCTTGAAAAGCCAATTTTGAAAAGACAAAATACTGCGCGGTGAGCATCAGTTCGGTGGTGATATTTGTTTTGGCTTTAGCTTGATTAGTTTTTGGATGTGCATCAAATACCAGCGAATCCAATGACTTTGGATAGGGGATAGCTTTGTATATACCTTCGTTTTGTAAATTGTTTAGCCTGTCGACCAGGTTACCCGCTTGTTCTATTAAGGTATTATTTACGTACCAGGCATAAGCAAACTTACGCTTGCTGTAAAACAGGTTAATATCTTTGGCATACGGATCAAAAGCAGGGTGTTTTTTTAAGAAGATACTTATTTGTGTGCTGTCAAAAACGGCCTTTGTTTGATCGCTGAAACTACCGGGAATGGTTTTATTCCATTCTTTTACGATCTTCTTTTTTACAGAATCTGCCTTTGATACCCGGTGTTTTGGATTTTGCCTGCAACTAAACAGAACAGAAATACCAGTGATTACCAGTAGAATATATTGTTTTATAGGCCTGTTTAGCATTGTTTTACTTTTTGACTGAAAGATAGAAAACAAAAGAGAAAAAAATAATTTATAAAATATATACTAATTATATAGACATTATAGTATATTTGAACTTCAGAACATTCAAAATCATGTCGGGCAGTAAATTTACCTTTAATACACACTCCTCTTTGCATCGTATCGATAGCAAAACTGTCATGTGTTGCTGTTGTTGAAGCGCGCATTTTTGCCTGCCTCCACTTATTCTATTCTCCTATTTTACTGATCTCATTATTTAACATACATTTTATGAACGCTTATCTGGTAAATCAATTAAACAAGCCCGTAATCCTCCGGCTATTGGTTGATTACCCCGTAGTTTACGGGTTGTGCAGTTGTTGATGCCGAGCTATCGCCGCGCAATCAAATACAATTCGTTTAATCTTTCATTCTGTTTAAAATGTTAACTACAAATAATAATACCAAATATCCATTTTTTGATCTTTCAGAGATCGTTGCTGATGCCGATCTTCCTTTTAAACCATACAAGCCTCTGAAACCGGTTAAAGCCGGTAACTATGTGCCGGATCTTAAATTATACAGTACCTACAGTAGGTGGCAGCAGTTTTTCAATGGCGCCGAAGTACATGGCCCTGTTTCATTAAGACATCTTTTAAACAAGCCCTTAGTGATCGCTTTTTATTCCCATCACTGGCGCGATCAGGGTTTTACATTGTTAAAGCAACTTAACCATATTCATAACGAGATAAAGGCCAGTGGCGGAAACCTGTTGATCATAAGCGATGAACGTACCGAAGATCTGGAAAAGAAAGCCTGGGAACATAGCTTTACCCTTAATTTTTATTACGATGAGGAAAAAGAACTGGCACAGGCTTTCAGAATATTTTCAAATGAAGACCCGGCTTGGAACAGATTTTCGGGGATAGATGTAAATGCGCCGCTTTTGGCCACTTATATTGTCGACTCCTCAAAACAAGTTATTTATAGTCATATCGATTTTGACTTCCTGGGTACATTTTCGGCAGATGATATTATTGCTTCGGTTTATGAATCAGCATTGATCAATCACAGCAGAAAATCTGCCTGATCATATTAAAATAGTAAAAGCTATGTCAAACGTGATTGATCCATTGCAAAAAATCAAGTCAAAAGTTCATCAGCAGGTACTTTCGGCTAACCAGGAATATGTAAAGCACTTTGGCAACAAAGGTGAGTTAACCATACCACCGGCTCGTCAGTTTGCCATTTTAACTTGTATGGACGCCCGGCTTGATCCGGCTCAGTATGCAGGTTTAGCCGAAGGTGACGCGCATGTAATTCGTAATGCAGGTGGCAGGGCCAGTGATGATGCCATTCGTTCATTGGTAATATCGCACAAGCTTTTAGGTACCAAAGAATGGTTTGTCATTCATCATACCGATTGTGGTATGGCTTTGTTTACCGATGATATTATCCGCGATCTGCTGGCCAAAAGCCTGAAAACTGCCACTGTTGATGAACACGGCTGGCGTAATACCGAAGAAAGCGGCGGATCAAATGAAGCACAACACATTGCCTTCCTGACCTTTAAAAACCTGGAGGCAAGTGTTACCGAAGATGTCCTACGCATCAGATATCATCCCCTGGTGGCAGGGAACATACCTATATATGGCTATATTTATGATGTACGTTCCGGCAAACTGATCGAGGTACCAGAGGCAACCCATGCCGGCGAGGTTTTAAATTGATTACCAAATACGACCAGATTTTTAAATTCATTGGGGTATCAACCTGTTTATTTAAATACCTTAGTATGTTTTTAAACATCTGCCGTATACATGAAGCTTGAAAAACGCGACTATGATGCCATAATTGTTGGCTCCGGGCCTAATGGTTTGGCCGCTGCTATATTATTACAACAAAACGGCTTGTCGGTATTATTGCTTGAAGGCAAAAAAGAAATAGGGGGAGGTCTTCGTTCTGCCGAACTTACTTTGCCCGGTTACCTGCATGATATCTGCTCGGCTATCCATCCAATGGCAGCAGCTTCACCGTTTTTTGAAACATTGCCACTGGAACAATACGGACTTGAATATATTTATCCCGAAATAGCGGCCGCACATCCATTTGATAATGGTACGGCCGCTATATTGACCAAATCAATTGAACAAACCGCAAGCTTATTAGGTGATGATGAGCAAGCTTATCTCAAGCTCATCAATCCTGTAGTAAAAAACTGGCCGCTCATAGCACCTGATGCTTTGGGTCCGCTGCATTTTCCCAAACATCCTTTAGCCATGGCCCAATTTGGTCTCGATGGTTTAACATCTGCAACTTTTCTGGAGAAACGGTTTAAAACACAAGCTGCAAAGGGCTTATTTGCCGGCATGGCTGCACATGCTATACAACCTTTAAGTAATTTAGCTACTTCGGCCATCGGATTGGTACTGATGGCGCAGGGACATTTAAAAGGCTGGCCTGTACCCAAAGGGGGATCAAAGGAAATAGCGAATGCCTTAGCTTCTTATTTTATTTCGATAGGAGGTAAAATAGAAACTGACCGCTATATTGAATCATTAAATCAACTTCCATCCGCGCATGCGGTATTGTTTGATATTACGCCCAGGCAACTCTTGAAAATAGCCGGGCATCAGTTTTCGTCCCTATACAAGTGGCAGTTGGAACGCTACCGCTATGGAATGGGCGTATTTAAGATAGACTGGGCCCTGGATGCTCCGATACCATTTAAAGCGGAACCCGTTAAACAGGCGGGTACTGTACACATTGGTAATACCTTTGAAGAAATAGCCGATGGTGAACAACGGATCTGGAAAGGTGAGCATCCTGAAAAACCGTTTGTATTGCTGGCGCAGCAAAGCCAATTTGATGCTTCGCGTACGCCCGAAGGTAAACATACAGCCTGGGCCTATTGCCACGTGCCCAACGGTTCTGCAAAAGATATGACTGCTATTATTGAGCAGCAGGTTGAGCGTTTCGCCCCAGGCTTTAGGGATACTATATTGGCCAAACATACTTTCAATACTGCGGAGATGGAGGAATATAACCCCAATTATATTGGTGGAGATATCAACGGTGGAGTTATAGATATCGGGCAACTGTTTACAAGGCCCGCGTTGCGTTGGTCGCCTTATAAAACATCAGCTAAAGGGCTTTACATATGCTCATCATCTACACCTCCGGGCGGCGGGGTACATGGCATGTGCGGTTATCATGCAGCAAAAAAGGCGTTGAGCGATATTTGGGGGATAAAGGTAAAAGATTTATAACACTTCCTCTATCTCTTTACGCGTCATTGCGAGGCACGAAGCAATTCCTAAACTTTACAGAGCAATTGTTAAAGTTGACCTGCCTGCGTAAAGATTGCTTCGTGCCTCGCAATGACGCGCGGATTCGAGATTTTAATATATGCTTAATTCAATTCTAAAGTCACTATTGATTTAGCAGGTAGTGTAATCACCAGTTTGTCACCATCTTTTTTAGCACCGGTAAAATTGCTCAGATGTATTTTGTTCGGATCGGCAAAGGTGTTGATATTGGTTACATTGGCCGAAGTTAAGATCTGGCCGCTTACTGCCGACCATTTGATATCCTGAAGACCGGTTGTAATGGTTATAGCGTGATGAATATCCAGGTTAACCAGCGAAATATGTACTTTACCGGCAGCATCCTGTGATGCTGACGCGTTTACAGCCGTTATCTTTTTGCCGTCTACCTCGTAATCAGGCACATCTAATTTTATAGGCAGGTATTTTGCATCCTGGTGAACTTTATACATATCAAATACATGATAGGTAGGGGTAAGCACTATTTTTTCTTTGTCGGTTAAAATAAGCGATTGTAAAACGTTAATGGTTTGTGCCAACGCGGCCATCTTAACACGATCGCTGTGGTTATTGAAAATATTTAGCGTAGTGCCTGCTATCAGCGCATCGCGAAGGCTGTTTTGCTGAAACAGAAAACCAGGATTTGTGCCGGGTTCAGCGTCCGTCCAAACACCCCATTCGTCAACTATTAAAGCCACTTTTTTCTCCGGATCGTATTTATCCATAATGGCCGAATGTTTGGTTACCAGCTCTTCCATTTTAATACAATTCACCATCGTGTTGAAATACTCACTTTCGCTGAATGATGTTGCGGAACCTTTTTTACCCCAGTTGCCTGTTGGAATAGTATAATAATGAAGAGACAGGCCGTACATCATGTGTTGTGGGATGTTTTTCATACATACTTCTGTCCACCTGTAATCATCGGCATTAGGACCGCTGGCAATTTTTTTAAGTCTCGCACCCGGATAATCCTTTGCAAAAGAAGCATAACGCTTAAACTGATCAACATAAAACTCAGGAGTCATGTTTCCGCCGCAACCCCAGCTCTCGTTACCAACGCCCCAAAAAGTAACCTTATAGGGTTCCGGATGGCCATTTTTGGCCCTTTCTTTTACTACAGTGCTGGTACTATTGGAGTTTAAGTATTCTATCCATTTTGACATTTCTTCAACCGTACCGCTGCCCACATTGCCTGCTACATAAGGTTCGCATTTCAATAAGCTGCAAAGCTCCAGAAATTCATGCGTGCCAAAGCTGTTGTCTTCGGTTGTGCCACCCCAGTTGGTATTCACCATACGTGGGCGTTGCGCCGTTGGGCCTATACCATCGCGCCAGTGGTATTCGTCGGCAAAGCAACCACCCGGCCAGCGCAGGTTGGGGATCTTTATTTTTTTCAAAGCTTCAACCACATCAAGTCTGATACGATCCTGTTTTTTTACCGGGAGATCTTTATCCACCCAAAAACCGCCGTATATCCCATGACCAAGGTGCTCTGCAAATTGTCCGTAGATGTTTTTATCAATGGTGGTTTTTGAATTAGTACTAATTGTAAGGGTGCCGGTTTGGCCAAAAGAAGTGGCCGAACCAAGGCAAAGTAACCAGGTAAATAAATTGGTAAGTGTTTTCTTTTTCATTGAATGGAGGTTTTGATATTGGAATTGTAAAGAAAAGAAAAAATATTAATAAGTGTTAAAACAACAACAATTAATTTAATAAAAATTATATTCGGTTAATTGGTTTTATTTTGTGTTAGCAAGACAATTAATAACGCCATTATTGCTTCACAAGTTTAGTAAAGTAATCTTCAAATGCAGCGCTATTATAGTTAGCGGCATTGGTGTGTTTAAATACCAGTTCGCCTTTTTTGTTAAATATCAACGTAGTGGGGATGGTTCCATCCATAATGTTTTCTGGTATGTTGTCTGCTAACGTGTAAACAGGCAATACATACTGATGCTTTTTCATAAACGCTTTGGCTTTTGTATAGTTATTGTCAACATCTGCCAGTATAAAAACCGCATTGGGATAGTTTTTATATCGCTTATAAAAATCGTTAAGATTGGGCATTTCCGCTATACAGGGCGGGCACCAGGTAGCCCATAAATTTACAAATATCACTTTACCCTTTAAACTATTTGTATTTAAAACATTTCCGCTGCTATCTCTGAAAGCAATATTAACAGGATCAGCCAAAGGCCTTTTCGATACCTGAACGGGGATCTCGGGTTTAAAAAAGCCAATGCCTATCAAACCTCTTATCAGTAAACTTTTAGCTGTTGGATTAACCAGCATAACAACGATAATAGCCGCCGATAGCAGATAGATAATATTGCCAAATGTTATTTTTTTCTTCTTTACCATGTCCAATCCAACAGTAAATCAATGCGGAAGTTTATCCCGTAGCAGTCCATAAACCCAGGTACCTGTAATAGCGCTGAGTAAGGTAACTATAATTACCGCGAAACCGCTGCCGATCTGGGCGAACAGCGGGCCCGGGCATGCACCGGTTATGGCCCAGCCCAGGCCAAATATCAAGCCACCATAAACATTACCCCAATGGAATTTCTTAACCGGGATAACAATCGCTTCACCAGATATAGTTTTTACCTGGAAACGCCTGATGAGCAAAACAGAGATAAGGCCTACTACAATGGCGCTGCCGATGATGCCATACATATGGAATGATTGTAACCGGAACATTTCCTGTATCCTGAACCAGGACACCACTTCTGATTTAACCAGTACAATGCCAAAAAGCATTCCGATGATGAGATATTTAATGTTACGCATCATTTATAAGCTGATAAGGTACGGTAAAATAAACCAGGTCATGGCAAAACCACCCGCCATAAAACAGCAAGTAGCCACTACAGATGGCCATTGTAAAGTTGATATGCCCATGATGGCGTGACCAGACGTACAACCGCCCGCATACCGGGTGCCGAAGCCTACCATAAAACCTCCGATAACTATAAAGATAAATCCTCTTAAAGTTAACAGCTGACTAAGGCTGAATACATCATGTGGCAGCAGGCCGCTAAAATCAGTAATGCCTTGCTGTTTGAGCAGGGTAGTGGTGTGCGGGTTAATTTGAACCGGGTGATTGCCCGATAAATATGATGTGGCTATAAAACCACCCAGCATAATACCGGCAACAAAAAACAGGTTCCAGCTTTCCTTTTTCCAGTCGTATTTAAAAAAGGAAATATTTGCCGGCAAACAAGCCGCGCAGATATGCCTTAATGATGATGATATACCAAATGCTTTATTGCCTGCTAATAAAAGAGCAGGAACCACAAGGCCGATCAAAGGGCCAGCCACATACCAGGGCCAGGGTTGTTTTAAAATATCCATATTGATACCTGATAACTATATTATGGTAAAGATATTTATTGTGTGAGCAATACACTACTGCCTAATGATTTATTCATTTTTTATTTGTTTTTATCAACCGTATCAATATATTTACAATTCATTATATCCTATTAATTGTCTCTTTCTGGTGAAAAGGTTTGTAGCCATATTATTACTGAATGTGCATCTGTTCAATCTGGGCGGATATAATTTGGTATTTAAGTACTTAATTCATCAATCAGAAGTTCAGATAGTTAAACAGATCTACGAAAATAAGGTAGATGCCACCAAGCTTGTTGAAATAAAACTCCCTGTTCATTTACCAAATATCCATGACTGGAACGATTATGTAGTTGACCATGGTCAGCTGCAATTAAAGGGGGTTTACTATAACTATTTAAGATACAAGGTAACCCGCGATACCATGTCGTTCATTTGTATAGCCAATAGTGTGAAAACCCGCCTGGTAACTGCCAATTTAATTATAGCTAAAGAATTCTGCGATGTACCTCTGAGTAAAAAGGGGCACGAAGCGCCGATTAAAAAAGTAAGTTTCGGTAACGAGTATAGTTGCCAAATGATGCATTACCGGTTTTTAACGTTTTCAATTACGCTTAAAACCACTATGAACCCTATATTCTACCATTTGAGTTCACCCTTCATTGAATCCCCAGGCAAGCCTCCAAACTTCACTTGCTGATCACAACCCTTAAATGATGCTGTGTAATGACTTTGCATGCTTTATTTTAAAGCTGCAAGGGTGTTTAATTACTTCCTAAACTAATGTTGGGTCGTATTTGGAATATACCTCAGTCACTTGTAAGCATAATTTATGGATTGATTGTCTTTGGTATTGCTGATTGGTTATAAAAACCGGTTATGAATACCCATTCGCCGGGTTATGGCCCGGTTACAGATTGATTTATTAGCCTCACCCTAATTAATTATATATGATAGAAAATTTATCAAAACTTTTCTGCAGATGCTGTTTAATTATAGCCTTTTGCCTTGTTTTATTGCCCTTTGCCAGGGCGCAAACCGATGCTGACGCCTTGATGATCCCCAAGAATTATTTTTGCGCCGCCGGTGTATATACCCATAGCAGTTGGGATCATTACTGGGAAGGCACATTTAAGCGCGACAATCTTAATCTGGGTACAGTAAGTACCAATGTGTACAGCCTGGGTGGCAATTATGGTTTATCAAACCGTATCAATTTATTATTTATGGTTCCCTATGTTACCACCAATGCTACCGCGGGTACATTAAGGGGCGAACATAATTTTCAGGACCTTACAGCATCTATCAAATGGATGGCCATAAAAGAAGAAATTGGCAAGGGTTTATTCAGCCTTCATGGTATTTTATCCGGATCGATACCGTTAAGTAATTATGAAGCTGATTATTTACCCTTATCTATCGGACTTCATAGTAAAAATGTGGCTTTGCGTGCTTTATTGAACTACCAGACAGGCCGGTTCTTTGTCGCCGGGGCCGGTCAGTATATCCGTCGGAGCAATATTAAGATTGATAGGAATTCTTATTATACTACCGAGCTGCATTATACCAACGAGGTGGAGATGCCCAATATGACCAACTTCCTGGTAAGTTCGGGCTATAGAAGTTTAAAGTTCAATGCCGAAGCCGTATTAACCAAAGTAACTACACTTGGCGGTTTTGATATCCGTAAAAACGATATGCCTTTCCCCAGTAACAAAATGAACTCAACACTGGCCGGAGTGATATTAAAATACAGCCTTCAATCCATTAGCGGACTGGAGTTTACCGCCGGAGGGAATTACGTTTTAAGTGGCCGTAACGTTGGACAAACCCGTACATTTTACGGCGGGGTATATTACGTTTTCAGTACCATAAAACAGAAATAGGAAGGTAAATATTTAATGACGATCAACATGAAAAAAACATTACGCTATATAGTCCCGATCCTGTTTTCAGGTTTTGCTTTTTTAAGCTCCTGTAAAAAGGATATTACCGATCGTACTTCATTGTACCCTGCATTAGCACCGGCCAATATCGACTTGAATGCTGATACATGGAAACCGGTACTCGTTACTGATTTTAGCGCATTGAGTGTAGCTGCTCCTGATGCATTAACTTCACCGGCATACGTTGCTGATATTAACGAGATCAAAGCGCTGCAACGCAGTTTGACCGATGATCAAAAAGCGAGCATCAAATACTGGAGCGCGGGTTCGGTTTTGAGATGGAACGAAATTTTACGCGAACTGGTAGCAAAACACAACGTGGCTCCCTATCAAAACCCCGATGGTACTTATCCGGCTCCCAATTCAGCTAATCCTTTTAATTATCCGGAATTCCCATTCTCCAACCCGCCGTATGCAGCAAGGGCTTATGCTTACGTTAGCGCAAGTCAGTATGATGCGTTAATTGCCGCCTGGCATTTTAAAAATGTGTACAAGCGTACCGCGCCATATAAAAACGATACGGGAATAAAACCACTGGTACCTACATCCGATCTGCCCTCGTATCCCAGCGAAGATGCTGTTGTAGCGGGTACTACTGTAGAGATGATGAAACTGTTATTCCCGACAGAGATCGCCTATATACAGCAAAAAGCTGATGAAGAAAAACTATACCGTATTATGGCAGGGGCAAACACCCGCGGCGAACTTAATGCCGGCGAGGCATTGGGCAAACAGGTAGCCGCCATATTTGCTAACCGGGCACGTAATGATCGTGCAGGCAAGGCTATCGGTACACCAGCTATCTGGAAAGGTTATGAAACCGCGGCCACCGCCAAAGGCGAACAATTCTGGATAAGCCTGGAAACACCAAAAAGGCCTCCCATGTTGCCGCTGTTTTCAAAGGTACTGCCGTTTTTGTTTGATACGCTTACAGTAGTTGCGTTAAGACCGCCTCCTCCTTACTTAACCAACTCGCCGGAGTTTAAGAAAGAGACTGAAGAGGTGTTGGCCTTTAGTAAAGACCATTCCCGTGATCATGAAACACAGGTGGCTTTTTGGGCCGATGGTATTGGTACATATACTCCCCCTGGCCATTGGGATGCCATTGCCGCAGATGAGTTTGTAAAGCAAAACTATAGCGAAATACGCTGGGCTCGCAATTTCGCATTGCTGAACATGGCCGAAATGGATGCCGCTATTGTATGCTGGGATACCAAATATTTTTATTTTAACCAGCGCCCGTCGCAGGCTAATCCGGATATTAAAACGCTGACAGGGGTACCTAATTTCCCGGCGTATACCTCTGGTCACTCCAATTTTAGCGCGGCAGCGGCAGCAGTATTAACCTATTTGCTGCCAGATAGGGGTACCAAATTTACCGATCTGGCACATGATGCCGCCATGTCGCGGTTGTATGGGGCCATACATTACCGCAGCGATTGTGAGATCGGTTTGCAAACCGGTGCCAAAGTTGGTCAGTACGCGGTTCTGAGAGGAAAAACAGATGGAGCAGATAAATAGAGTAAGGATTTGAGGAACAAGGAGCAAGGATTTTAAGAGTATATATTCATCCAAAAATCTTTGTTCTTTGATCCAGAAGAAAATAAGAAAGTATGTTACGTTTAACCACCGATCAAAAAATTTATTTCACGTTAAGACTGGCCTGTGCTATGTGTTTTATAGGGCATGGCGCATTTGGCATTATCACCAAGCAAATATGGTGTAACTATTTCGCGGTGATGGGGATTGGGCATAATGAAGCTTATCGCTTAATGCCGGTTGTGGGTTCCATTGATATTTTGATGGGGATATCCATATTGGTTTACCCCACACGTGCCGCTGCAGGCTGGCTGGTGATATGGGGGATTATTACTGCCTCTTTCCGACCCTTATCAGGAGAACCTTTTGCTGAGTTTATTGAACGTGCAGGTAATTTTGGCGCTCCGCTGGTATTGTTAATGCTGCAAGGTGGTATAAGGATACCCTTAAAGCAATGGTTTGCCCGCATGAATGATCGGGTAGTAATTGAGCCAACCATGTTAAAATCAGTGATAGGCAGCTTAAGGGTAATAGCATTTTTATTACTATTAGGCCATGGCTGGTTAAACCTGATACAAAAAACCGGATTGCTGAAACAGTATCAATCCCTGGGTTTTAATGAGCCGGCTAAAACCGCGTTGATCGCGGGGGCTTTTGAAATATTTGCAGCTGTATCTATACTCATTCGTCCGTTTAAAAACTTATTACTCGTATTTATCATTTGGAAAATAGCAAGCGAACTGTTTTATCCTCATTACGAAATTTTTGAATGGATAGAGCGGGGCGGCAGCTATGGTGTGCTGCTGGCTTTATGGCTCGCGCTAAAAAAAGCACCGTCGGGTTTTATCGTGTTCCCCTGGAAAAACACCAAAGATTTGAGATTTAGTTGATTAATAAAAAATCCTGTATGAGAGCAGGTGAAAGCCAGGTATGAGAGCCTGGCTTTCTTAAACAAATTATCATAACCCAATTTAACTTATAAATATATGAAACTAACATTACGCTTACTTTTCTCTATCGCTTTTTACATGCTTTTTACTAATACACAAGCAAATGCGCAAGGCTGCGTAGCCATCCGCAGCACGGGTGGTTTGTGTACCATGGATGAACATCCCGACAGTACCAACACCAACAGCAGCTGGCTGCTAAACAGCAATAACCGCTATTTCAGATCATATAAGCACTTTGTTGGTACTCAGGAGCAAAAACAACGTATTGCCCAACACACCAATGTGATCAATCATTCCTACACCCAGGATATTACCCTTACCCGCATTTTCAATAACCGCTGGTCATTCGCGGTTGATCTGCCCATATTGGATAACAGCCGGTCGTCATTATATGAGCACGGTGGTAAAGAGCGCTTGAGCACCCATTCATTTGGCTTGGGCGATATCCGCTTAACGGCTTATGCCTGGCTGCTTAATCCGGCCAAAGCCCGTAAAGGAAATATCCAGGTTGGCCTGGGCCTTAAACTACCCACTGGCAACTACAATTACCAGGATTATTTTTACCACACTGCTGCTAATGACGCCAAAACTCTGGGCCCTGTCGATCAATCGATACAACTGGGTGATGGCGGCACAGGCATCACTACCGAGATTAACGCTTATTATAATTTTACCCATCAGTTTGGTTTGTATGGTGGCTTTTATTACCTCATTAGTCCGCGCGAGCAAAATGGAGTCTCATCGGCCCGCGGCGGTACGCCAAGCGCCAAGGCTGTGGCTAACGGAAGCGACATCATGAGCGTACCGGATCAATTAATGATCAGGGGAGGTGCCAGCTATGGCGTTGGTAAGTTTGATTTTTCGGGCGGTGTGCGTTACGAATGTTTGCCGGTAAAAGATCTGGTAGGCGGCAGCAATGGTTTCAGAAGGCCGGGTTACATCATCTCTGCTGAGCCGGGTGTTACTTATCGCCTCAAAGCATTATCTATATACGCCTTTGTTCCGGTGGCCTTAAAACGTGATCGTACGCAAAGTGTGCCGGATAAGATCAGTACGCAGCTAACAGGAACCTATACCCAGGGCGATGCCGCCTTTGCCGATTATGCTATTAACATTGGCGTTACCTTTAAATTTAAATAGAATACCATATAGTTGATTAATTTGGAGCCGGGAGTGAGATCCCCGGCTTTTTTGTTGCTAATTATTGCCTAAACTTTATAATTTTACCGGTATGAACACTCCCGAAGAAAACTTCGCGGCACTTGGTTTAAACCTGCCGCCCGCACCAAAACCGCTTGGCGTTTATAAGCCTTGTTTAGTTGATGGCAAATATCTCTACCTGTCGGGCCACGGCACTGTGCAGGATGATGGTACCCTGATCATTGGCCGTATAGGTGATACCATTTCGCAGGAAGACGGCAAACTGGCAGCCCGCCAGGTTGGTTTAGCCATGCTGGCTACCATTAAGGCCAATATCGGCAGTCTTGATAAGGTAAAAAGAGTGATCAAGGTATTGGGTATGGTGAATTGTACCTCTGATTTTGAAAAACACCCATTTATCATCAACGGCGCCAGTGAGCTTTTTGCCAAGGTATGGGGCGAAGAAAATGGCATAGGTGTACGCAGTGCCGTAGGCATGGGCTCCTTACCTGATAATATCCCAGTTGAAATAGAGGCATTGTTTGAATTATTTTAGTGAATGGAGAGTGGTGAATAGTGAGTTGAAACCACAATAAAGGTCAGGCATGGTAATTAATCAATAATCATGATAATCTTAAATCCAGGTTCAGACAAAAGCTAAAAACTCATCATTCATTACTCACCACTAACTACTAACCATTCACCACTCATGACTCAGAACTGGTACACCATTGATGATATAGAGAAGCTGGATACCCCGGCTTTGGTGGTTTATCCGGATAGGGTAAAGGCTAATATCGAACTGCTTAAAACCATGATCGATGATGTGGCCCGGTTGCGCCCGCATGTAAAAACGTACAAGAATAAAGAGGTTACCCTATTACTGATGGAAGCGGGTATCCGGAAATTCAAATGCGCTACCATTGCCGAAGCGGAACTGCTGGCCATATGCAAAGCGCCTGATGTACTGCTGGCCTATCAGCCGGTTGGCCCGAAGCTTTATCGCTTTATAAAGCTTATACACGCCTACCCGGCAACTAAATTCTCCTGCCTGGTTGATAATACTGCCGCGGCGAATGAAATATCCGGGGTTGCTCAAAAATACAAGCTGTGTGTTGATGTTTATCTCGATATTAATGTAGGCATGAACCGCACCGGTATAAAAGCCGGTTTTGAGGCTCTGCAGTTATATATGGATTGTGCCGTATTATCGGGATTGAACCCGGTAGGTTTGCATGCCTATGATGGTCATATCCATGATACGGATCTGGCTACGCGTACCGAACGCTGCAATGCCAGTTTTGAACCGGTTTTAAAGCTACAGCAGGATATAACAAACCGTGGCTATGCCAAGCCCGTAATCGTTGCCGGCGGGTCGCCTACTTTTCCTATCCATGCTAAAAGAGAGGTGGTGGAATGTAGTCCCGGTACTTTTGTTTATTGGGACAAAGGCTATCAGCTGGGTATGGCCGAACAAGGTTTTTTACCCGCCGCGCTGGTTATTTCCAGGGTAATATCGCTGCCCGGTGCTACGAAGCTTTGTCTGGATGTTGGGCATAAATCCGTATCTGCCGAAAATGAACTAAGCAAACGCATCTATTTTTTAAATGCGCCCGAACTGGTGCCTGTAGGCCAGAGCGAAGAGCATTTGGTGGTAGAGGCCGGCGAAGAGCATGCTTACCAGATAGGCGATGTATTGTACGGTATCCCACACCATATATGCCCAACCGTAGCTTTATATGAGCGCGCTTATACTATTGAAAATAATGTACTTAAAGACGAATGGCTCAATGCCGCCCGCGACAGAAAAATAACGATCTGATATGTTTATAATTGATGCCCATTTGGACCTGAGCATGAACGCGCTCGAGTGGAACCGAGACCTTACCCGTCCGCTGGCCGAAGTTAACCAACGTGAACAAGGTCTTACCGATAAGCCCGACCGTGCTAAAGCTGTTGTTACTTTACCCGAGTTGCGTAAAGGCAATATCGGCTTAGTGGTTGCTACGCAGATAGGACGTTATGTTGCCCCCGATAACCCCTTGCCCGGCTGGCATTCGCCCGAGCAGGCCTGGGCGCAAACACAAGGGCAGGTAGCCTGGTACAAAGCAATGGAAGACGCCGGCGAAATGGTACAGGTAAATGATCTGCCATCGCTGGAGAAACACCTGCAGCTTTGGAACGATAATCAATCCACAGAAAATAAGCCCATAGGTTATATATTGAGCCTGGAAGGTGCCGATTCCATTGTTACCGTGCAGCATCTGGAACGTGCTTATAATTATGGCCTCCGTGCTGTAGGCCCAGCCCATTACGGCCCGGGACGTTACGCACAAGGTACCGATGCTACAGGCTACATGGGATCTAAAGGGCATGAGTTACTCAAAGAAATGGAGCGCCTTAACATCATCCTGGATGCTACGCATTTGTGCGATGATAGTTTTTGGGAAGCTCTTGACCATTTTAATGGTCATGTTTGGGCAAGCCATAATAACTGTCGTGCATTGGTGAACCATAACCGCCAATATAGCGACGAAATGATCAAAGCGCTGATCGATCGTGGAGCGGTGATTGGTGCCGCGTTGGATGCCTGGATGATGGTACCCAACTGGGTGAGGGGGCAATCTACCCCTAAAGGTATGAATTGTAACCTGGAAGTAATGGTTGATCATATCGATCACATCTGCCAGATTGCCGGCAATGCCCTGCATATAGGTATGGGGTCTGACCTCGACGGCGCTTTTGGTCGCGAACAATGCCCTTACGACCTGGAAACCATTGCCGATTTGCAAAAAGTACCCGCTTTGCTTAAAAAACGAGGTTATACCGATCAGGACATCGAAAACATGATGCACGGAAACTGGCTAAGGTTTTTAAGGAATGCCTGGGCGTAAAAATCTCAAAGATGGTTCCCCACGGGAGGGGTGCGGTTGTCTGTGTTGTGGTAGGGAGGGGTTTCTTGAACTGTTGCCTTACTTATAGCAGAGTCGACTTACCCCAACATCGCTCCGCTTGTTGGCCCTCTCTTCGCCTACGGCGGAAAGAAGGCGGTGAAATACTATTTTTTACCTTCTCATCGAGATAAAAGAAAAATTCCCTCTTTCCGGCGAAGCCGAAGAGAGGGTGCCCGAGCGAAGCAACGGGCGGGTGAGTCTAATCATCGCCCTGATAATAGCATGCGGGCTTTTCTTCATTCCCATGTAAAACAAACCATCCAATTATATTATCTTTCCTTAAATAAGTCTAATTTGCAAACACTTGCTTTAAAAAGGCATGGTCATCTATCATGAATGCAGAACAATCGAGGTTAAAAGATACCAGTTGGAAAAAATGGGGCCCTTATGTAAGTGATCGTCAGTGGGGTACTGTACGTGAAGATTATAGCGCCAATGGCGATGCCTGGAGTTTTATTACGCATGATATGGCCCGCAGCAAAGCCTATCGCTGGGGCGAAGAGGGTATAGCCGGCATATGCGACAGGCAGCAGAACCTCTGTTTTGCCATAGCCCTTTGGAACAAAAAAGACCCCATCATTAAGGAACGCTATTTCGGGCTCAGTAACCCGGAAGGAAACCATGGTGAAGATGTAAAAGAGATCTATTATTACCTGGATAGCACACCCACGCATTCATACATGAAAGCGCTGTACAAATATCCGCAACAGGCTTTTCCGTATGAATGGCTTGTGGCCGAAAACAAACGCCGTACCCGTAAAGATCCGGAGTTTGAACTCATCGACACCGGGGTGTTTGACAACGACGCTTATTTTGATGTGTTTACCGAATATGCCAAAAACGCGCAGGAAGATATCCTGATCAAGATAACCATTCACAACCGCGGCGATCAAGACGCGTCTTTAAATGTAATGCCCACTTTATGGTTCCGCAATACCTGGAGTTGGGGTTATAATGATTATAAACCCTTTTTGGCAGCCAATGGAACAGGCAGAATAGAAGTATCGCACAAAGACCTTGACAAGCTTTGGTTGCATACCGAAGGTTCACCTGAACTGTTATTTTGCGATAACGAGACAAATAGTGACCGGCTTTATAATTACGATAACGGCATCAAATACCATAAGGACGGTATCAATGATCATATTATACACGGTGCTGATACCGTTAATCCCCGTAATATCGGGACTAAGGCAGCGGTTAATTATGATATTACAGTAGCCGCAAAACAGAGCGTTACTATACGGCTCCGTTTATCGCCCGATGCCAATTATAGTTTTGAAGATTTTGACCAGATATTTACTACCCGAATTACTGAGGCCGATCAGTTTTATAACGATATATACAGCAACAAAGCCGATACCGATCGCAGTTTGATACAAAGACAGGCCTTTGCCGGTATGATGTGGAATAAACAATTTTACTATTGTGATATACGCCACTGGCTCCGCGGCGATCCTGCACAACCAGCGCCGCCCCCGCAACGCAAGGATGCCCGTAACAGCAAGTGGATGCATCTGAATACCCGCGATGTGATATCCATGCCCGATAAATGGGAATATCCCTGGTTTGCCGCCTGGGATTTGGCGTTCCACTGCCTGGCGCTGGCCCGTATTGACATGGCCTTTGCCAAAAATCAGCTCATATTGCTTACCCGCGACTGGTATATGCACCCGAACGGGCAGCTACCGGCCTATGAGTGGGATTTTGGCGATGGTAATCCACCGGTGCATGCTATGGTAGCCTGGAGCATTTACAAAACCGATAAGGAAGCCAATAATGGCAAAGGGGATACCTATTTCCTGGAGCGGATATTTCATAAGCTGATGCTCAATTTTACCTGGTGGGTAAACCGTAAGGACGCATCGGGCAATAACGTGTTTGAAGGTGGTTTTTTAGGTTTGGATAATATTGGTGTTTTTGACCGTAACATGCACCTGCCCAGTGGTCAGCATCTGGAACAGGCCGATGGGACCAGCTGGATGGCCATGTACTCGCTTAACTTACTCCGTATAGCTACAGAACTGGCCGCGGATGATAATGCTTATGCCGATATCGCCTCCAAGTTTTTTGAGCACTTTATTTATATAGTAGGTGCCATGTCAAACCTCGGCGAAAACAATGAAGGGCTTTGGGATGATGAAGATGGCTTTTTTTACGATCAGATCAGCTTTCCGGATGATGGCTCCATCAAAATGAAGGTGCGTAGTATAGTAGGGCTTATCCCGCTGTTTGCGACCGAAGTATTGAACGAAAGCGATATTACCGATAGTCCTATATTTCGTGACAGGATGAAATGGTTTGCCGAGAACCGGCCCGACCTGGCCTCGCTGGTTTCGCGCTGGAATGAGAAAAGCGCCAATGGCAAACACCTCATCAGCCTGTTGCGTGGTTTCCGGATGAAATCCATCCTGAAATATATGCTCGATGAAAAGGAGTTCCTGAGCGATTTCGGAATCCGCTCGCTTTCCAAATATCATCTGGATAAGCCATTTCATGTGGCTGTAAACGGAGTTGATTTTGGCATTGGCTATACGCCTGCCGAAAGCGACAGTGGTTTGTTTGGCGGCAACAGCAATTGGCGTGGCCCTATCTGGATACCCATCAACTACCTGATCATTGATAGCCTGCACCGTTTTTACGAGTATTATGGCGATGATTTTAAAGTAGAATGCCCTACAGGCTCAGGTAATTATATGAGTCTTAAAGAGGTGGCCAATGAGCTTTACCGCCGGGTATCCAAACTGTTTTTACGCGATGAGAACGGTAACCGCCCGGTATTTGGCCAGTACCACAAAATGCAAACTGATCCGAATTTTAAAGATTATATCCTTTTTTATGAATATTTTGACGGTGACAACGGTCGCGGGGCAGGAGCATCTCACCAAACCGGCTGGACGGGGTTGATAGCTAATTGTCTGTATATGTAATGATGCATATCGTTAATCCGACAAATTTTTTGTATATTTATTTCAATAGCAGCCCGGTTCTCTTTAAGAAAGAGAACCGGGCTGTTTGGTTAAAAAGAAAACAAGACCAAAAACTGACCGGTTGGTATATCGTTGATTGCTAATCAAATAATTAAATACTTTTTAAATCTTTCAAAACCCAGCAAAAATTTGTTAAAAAGTGTTAAAATGGTCTTAAAGTTTAGTTAAATAGGCCAAAAGTGATACGTTTTGCTCTGTTTCGGGCTAAAAATTGTTAAAATTTAAGGTTTAAAAAGTTTTTGATCATGGTTTTTTGCCACGAAAATTTGCAATAGCCGGTGAAAAATGATCGCCAAATAATTTATTGTGTAATAAAGACACAATAAAGTTTAATTCGACATAAAAATTATTTAGTTTTACTGTACCACTTACAAAAACTAAAAATTATCAGCATGAATTACAACAGGCGAAAGTTTATCCAAAGCGCTGGGGCACTGGCTCTTGGCACCATGGCGCTGTCCAGCAAAGCAGGTACATTGTTCAACAATGTAAAAGGCGAACACGCTATTGGTTTACAATTATTTACATTCTTTGGAGTTATTGACGAAGATGTAAAAGGGACCCTCACCAAAATAGCCGGTTTAGGCTATAAAGAGCTGGAATCGGCTTTTAGCAAAAAAGGCGGTTACTATGGCATGAGCCCAAAAGAGTTCAAAGCTATGGTGAATGACCTGGGTATGGCCTGGACATCACACCACGTACTTGGAGCGCCGTTTAAAATGCCTCCGGGAGCTAAAATGCCTGTAGGGGCAGATGGTAAACCCCTTGTGATACCCCCCATGAAAAACCTGCGGGATGATATGCAGCAACTGGTTGACGATGCCGCAGAAGGCGGAATCAAATATTTGGTTTGCGCCAATTCGCCTACAGGTACGCTGGAAGAAATCAAATCGACCATCGATGTACTGAACAAAACAGGGGAGGCTGCTAAAAAAGTCGGGATACAATTCGCTTATCATAACCACGATATGGAATTTCATCAAGTTGATGGTAAAGTGCCTTATGATCTGCTACTTAGCGAAACCGACGCCAAGAATGTAAAAATGGAACTCGACCTGGCCTGGGCTATAAAAGGCGGCAAAAATCCGGTTGAAATGTTTAAACAACATCCCGGTCGTTTCCCGCTATGGCACGTTAAGGATCTGGATGCGAAGCGTGAAACTATATTACCTGTAGGCAGCGGAACCATTGATTTTAAACCCATTTTCGCAGCGGCAGCATCAGCAGGCATGAAACATTTCTTTGTGGAGCATGATATGCCCAAAGACCCGTTGGCCAGTATAACCAACAGTATCGGTTATCTGAAAAACACGCTGAAGGTGTAATGATTCATTAGTTCAGTTGCTCATTAGTTCATTGGTCTTAAATTTGGTATTAGCATTTCTCCTTTTAAGCTGTTTACTAATGAACCAATGAGCAAGTGAACTAATGAGCTACTTAACAATTCCATAATATACTGTCATTTTGATTTAACAGCGGCTTTAAGTATCTTAAAGCCGCATTAAATCAAAAAATATGGCAGCACCCCCGGCAGAACAGTTAAAGAGAGTATTAAAACCTGTTCACCTATGGGCAATAGCTGTGGGGCTCGTCATATCTGGTGAGTATTTTGGCTGGAATTTGGGTTGGGCAGTATCAGGAACTATAGGTTTTTTGATAGCTACCCTGGTGGTTACCGTAATGTATATCACCTTCATTTTTAGCTATACAGAGCTTACCACTTCTATTCCGCATGCGGGTGGCGCTTTTGCCTATGCTTATCGGGCTATAGGCCCTATTGGCGGGTTGATTGCCGGCTATGCAACCCTGATTGATTTTTTACTGGCATCTCCGGCTATAGCTATTTCGTTGGGGAGTTACCTGCATTTTTTATACCCGGCTATACCTATTATGCAGTCGGCTATGCTATTTAATGTGGCATTTATCATACTGAATATATCGGGTGTAAAGGAATCTGCCACATTTTCGGTATTCATTACCATACTGGCCGTAGCCGAGCTATTGCTGTATATGGGTATTGTATCGCCCCACTTTAAAATGGAGAATTATTTGAGCAACCCGATGCCTTTTGGTTGGGCTGGCGTATTTGCTGCATTGCCCTTCGCGGTTTGGTTTTACCTGGCCATTGAAGGTGTGGCCATGGTTGCCGAAGAGGTTAAAGAGCCTAAAAAGAACATCCCAAGAGGTTATATATCAGCATTGGCTACATTAGTAGCATTAGCCCTGGGAGTCATGATATTAACGGGGGGGATAACTGATTGGCGAAAATTGAGCAACCTGGATTATCCATTGCCTGAAGCTATTGGTATTGTTTTAGGCAAAGCAAGTGGACTTACTAAAATATTTGCCAGTATTGGCTTGTTTGGGCTCATTGCTTCGTTGCATGGTACTATATTGGCTTCGTCTAGGCAGGTATTTGCTATGGCTCGCAGCGGATATCTTCCCCGGAGACTGGCCGTAATCAACCACAGGTTTAAAACGCCGCACTGGGCGCTTATTGCCGGTGGGGTAGTGAGCTTTATAGCCATTTACAGCGGCACTACAGCTCAGATCATCGTGCTATCGGTACTTGGTGCCATTGTAATGTATTTGATGAGTATGGTGAGCCTTTTTATCCTGCGTAAAAAGGAACCAAACCTTGAGCGACCATTTGCTTCGCCGTTTTACCCGGTGTTTCCGGCAACGGCTCTGATTATATCCACGGTATGCCTGTTCGCTATCATCTGGTTTAATTTGGAGGTGAGCGGTATATTCTTTGCCGGTTTGGGTGTGGTGATTGTGGTTTTTATAGGGATGGGAAAGCATAAAATAGCGTTGACCGACGAAATGATGATGGCGCCTGAATTTACAGAAGTGAGATAGAGATACTAATGAACAATTGAACCAATGAGCGCTTACAAGCACACCATACGTCATAAAGTATATAAGTTTCCTGACCTGAAAACTTTGCTGGGTAAGGCCTCTCCGTACAGATCTGGCGATGAACTGGCTGGTGTGACTGCCGAAAGTTATGAAGAGCGTGTGGCAGCCCAGATAACGCTGGCTGATGTACCGTTAAAAACTTTCCTGAACGAGGCTGTGATACCTTATGAGCATGATGAAATAACCAGGTTGATTATTGATAGTCATGATACCACAAGCTTTAGCCTAATAAGCCATTTAACCGTCGGTGAGCTGCGTGATTGGCTATTGAGTGATGAAACGGATACGGCTACCTTAACTCATATAGCGGCGGGTATTACCCCCGAAATGGCCGCAGCGGTGTCCAAATTAATGAGTAATCAGGATTTAATCGCAACAGGTAAAAAATGTGAAGTGGTTACCCGTTTCCGTAATACTATTGGTTTAAAAGGGCACTTTAGTACACGTTTACAGCCTAATCATCCAACCGATGACCCAAAAGGAGTGGCAGCCAGTATTATTGATGGTTTATTGCATTGCAGCGGAGATGCCTGTATTGGTATCAACCCGGCTACGGATAGCCCTGCCACAGTAAGTAACCTGTTAAACCTGATGGATAACATTCGTCATCAGTTTGATATACCAACACAAGCCTGTGTGTTGAACCATATTACAACCACTTTGCAACTGATTAATAAAGGCGCTCCCGTTGATCTCTGTTTCCAATCCATAGCAGGGACGGAGCAAGCTAATACCAGTTTTGGCGTTAACCTGAGTTTACTTGAAGAGGCGTATCAGGCCACTTTATCCTTAAACCGGGGAACCATAGGTCATAACGTAATGTATTTTGAAACCGGGCAGGGCAGCGCTTTATCGGCCAATGCCAATTTCGGGGTGGATCAGCAAACATGCGAGGTACGGGCCTATGCAGTTGCCCGCAAGTTTAAACCATTGCTGGTGAATACCGTAGTTGGCTTTATCGGACCAGAATATTTATATGATGGCAAGCAAATTATTCGGGCAGCTTTAGAAGACCATTTTTGCGGAAAGCTGCTTGGTTTACCTATGGGTGTAGATGTTTGCTATACCAACCATACCCAGGCAGATCAGGACGATATGGACAACCTGCTTACATTATTAGGCGTAGCAAGCTGTAATTTTATTATGGGGATCCCGGGAGCCGATGATATTATGCTTAATTATCAGTCCACATCATTTCATGATGCGCTTTACTTACGCAAGGTACTTAGCATGAAACCCGCACCAGAGTTTGAAAAATGGCTCATCAAACAAGGAATAGTTGATGGTAAAGGAAATATGCTATCCCTGAGTCAATCACATGAATTATTAGATGCTATGATCAAGTAATATGAAAAGGAACATCCCTCAGGAGATACTATCTTTAAAGGCGCTGCAGGAGTTTACTCCGGCACGGATAGCTATCGGGCGGGTAGGTACCAGCATCCCTTTAAAACAATCACTCGCATTTAAACTGGCCCATGCTTACGCTCGCGATGCGGTATATTCTGAATTGGATATCAACAATTTAACGGATTTACTTAAATTACGGGGTTTAGCTGTTTTACATCTGCAAAGCAGGGTTGGTTACCGCGAACAGTATCTGCAAAGACCGGATATGGGTCGCAGGTTAAACCAGGAATCTATTGATCTGCTGCAGGGATATCGTGCCGAAACAGATATTGCGATTATTATAGCGGATGGTTTATCAGCAACTGCGGTCAATAAAAATTCTCTGGAGTTATTAAATGTACTTATTCCGCAATTAACTGTGGCAGGATTTAAACTGGCGCCCATTAGCCTGGTTGAACAAGGACGAGTAGCCATTGGTGATGACATTGGGTACGGATTAAACGCAAGGTTATCACTGATACTTATAGGTGAACGGCCGGGGCTAAGTTCGGCAGATAGCCTCGGCGTTTATCTTACCTACGGCCCAAAACCTGGTCTTACGGACGAAGCCCGTAATTGCGTATCCAACATCAGGCCTGGCGGTTTATCCTACACTAAAGCGGCCAAAAAAATATTCTATCTAATTTCTGAAGCTTTTAAGCGAAAATCATCTGGTGTAATGCTTAAAGATAACGCTGGATTACTGGAAAGTTGAGGAATCAAAAGCTAAGGCTTAAAGCCCAAAGCTTTTGATTATATGTTATATTCAACTTGCTCTCTTTATATAGTTAACACAGTGTGTTAAGCTTTCCGCTTTTAGCTTATTTTACCCGCTTTTCGATAGTTCCGTTAAAAGAAATCGGATCACGGTTACTGCTGGTTACCTGTAGCGATGCATAACCATCGGCAGAAATATCAAGCCTTAAGGTTTGCACATCGCGCCAATCGCTGATATTTTTGTCCTTGCCAGTTGGCTTTATAGTAACGCTCCAACCACCTTTTTTACCGGCTTTTGATGTATAGGTAAAGTGGGTGTTGGTAAACTTAATACCGCCTTCAGTAGGATTATATGGGGCGGTATAAGCTCTGCCAAAATATGGCAAAAATGCGGCGATGGTATCCTTGGATACCGCCAGGTCATAATCGGAGGTTAACGACCGGCCTGCACCCCTCATAGGCGTCACGTAATTGGCTTTAAATACATAGTTTTGTGCCTCGACCATATTTTTTATAGCCAGAGCACGGGCAGCTTTTCTGTCTTTAGAAGTGCTTTGTGCATTAGCTGCATTGATACCTATAAAAGTCAGCAAAAGTAATGCTGATATATTCTTTAACAATTTCATAATTAAGTATTTATTGGTTAGACAATAAAGTGACACTCAGGTTTAATTACTACTAAAGTTAAACATTATTTAAAAGAAAAAACCACCCGTTTTTGGTGGATGGCTTGGTGCAAATTTAATGAGTTGATTTACTTTTTACTAAATTAACTTATTTCTCGTATTGCCAAAATCTACCTTTTCCTTCGGCTATCCATTCCATAGATTGTTCTATCCTTTTTTGCCTTGTAGCTTCTGTTTTCGCATCGGTTATCCAAACTAAGTAGTCTTTACGAAATGAGGCAGATTTACTTTCAAAAATTTCTTTTGCTGAAGGATTAGTCGCAAGCTTTTCACTAAAATAATCAGGTACTTCAATTACTTTTGGCTTTTCAGATACAGGCTTTGCTTTTTTTACCCCATTTTCATTTAAAGCCATAGCTTCTTTGATATAAGCTACTAATGTTTCCTTCGCCGGTAGGTCAGATAAAGACTTTATTTTGTCCATATACCCCATCTTTTGTCCCGCTTTTACGCTCTCTATTATCTTTGTATCACTCATTAGTTCCGCTTTGTAAAGGCTAAATGAGCAATGGTTTTTATAGCCTGCAAGGATACACATCATATCATCTTTGTAATCAAAATGCGGATTGCCCCATTTAATGATTTCTTCAACTTCGGGGCATGTTTCATGAATTATTTGACGCAAATACTCCATGATCGGCTTTGCGAAATCTGCAGATTTTTCGATGTACTCATCAAATTGAGGGTTGAATTTTGACATTTAAGCGTGTTTTTATAGGCTGATTTACAACAAATCTAAAATAATTTAAGCAAAAAGCCACCCGTTTTATATACGAGCGGCTTGGTTTTAATCGAATAATTTTTAATATTTAACTAATTGAAGTACAGAACTTTATATTAAATTAACGCTACGGTTAACAAATTCTGTAAGTTCAGCACCGGTCAATAAGCCTTGAGAAAGCAGGGCCAAATCAAATGCCTGTTTTGATAATTGAGCTTGGGTATCTTCGTTTTCTTCCTGTAATATACGGTTGATCAGTTTATGGTTTCCATTCACAATTACCTTGTAGTTATCGGGCATATTGCCATAAAAACTCATACCACCTCCCATAGCTGCCATATCTTTCATGCGGCGCATAAATTCGTCCATAGTAACAGTAACAGGTAGCTCATCCGGGTTAAGGCTCTCAATTTGAACGTTGTATGCCGGTTTGTTGATGGCTTTGTTAAAGATGTCTTTTACTTTAGTTGCCTGTTCTTCGGTCAAAACGGTTTCCGGGGCATCATCTTTTTTGATCAGCTTATCAGCCACATCAGCGTCAACACGTTTCAGTGATGTTTTCTCCAGCTTTTGCTCCAACTGACTGATAAAGTGATTATCAATAGGAGAGTTCATCACCAGTACATCGTAACCCTTTTTACCAGTAGATTGGATAAAGGCATCCTGTTTTGCCGGATCATTGGTGTAAATGTAAACCAACTGACCATCCTTGTCGGTTTGAACAGCTTCAACTTTGTCTTTATATTCAGGCAGGGTGAAGTTTTCGTTTTTGGTATTGGTAACCAAAACAAAGTCTTTAGCTTTATCATAAAACTTATCTTCGCTTACCATACCGTATTTTACGAACAAACCAATGTCTGTCCACTTTTCTTCGTAAGCTTTACGATCGGTTTTAAATAGTTCTGACAATTTATCAGCTACTTTCTTGGTGATGTAGCTATTGATCTTTTTAACATTACTATCGGCCTGTAAAAAGCTACGGGATACGTTAAGCGGAATGTCTGGTGAATCGATAACACCATGCAGCAACATCAGGAACTCAGGTACAATATCTTTTACCTCATCAGTAATAAATACCTGGCGACTGAATAATTTGATCTTATTTTTTTGGATCTCAAAGTCGTTTTTCAGCTTAGGAAAGTACAATACACCAGTCAGGTTGAACGGATAATCTACATTCAGATGGATCCAGAACAACGGGTCTTCGCTGAAAGGGTAAAGTGTTTTGTAGAAGTTAAGATAATCTTCGTCTTTTAATTCTGATGGTGCTTTTGTCCAGATGGGGTTGGTATCATTGATGATGTTATCATGCTGAACATCAATGTATTTTGGTTTTCCTTCTTCGTCAACACCATCTTCTTCACGGTCGGTTTTTGTACCAAATTTAATGGGCACAGGTAAAAACTTACAGTATTTGTCCAGTATCTCCTGAAGCTTGTGTTCATTCAAAAACTCTTCAGACTCACTGTTGATATACAGCGTGATCTCGGTGCCACGTTCTTCCAGCACACCTTCGCCAATTTCAAATTCGGTACTGCCATCACAAACCCAGTAAGCAGGTTCGGCGCCATCCTGGTATGAAAGTGTCTGAATTTCAACCTTATCAGCTACCATAAAGGCTGAATAGAAGCCTAAACCAAAACGACCAATGATCTCATTGGCATCTTTAGCTTCTTTGAATTTCTCCATAAATTCGGTAGCGCCGGAGAAAGCGATCTGGTTGATATATTTCTTGATCTCTTCGGCGGTCATACCCAGGCCGTTATCAGAAATGGTAATAGTTTTTTTGTCGGCATCAAATGCCACTTCAACTCGAAGGTCGCCCAGTTCGCCATTGTACTGGCCCAGGGAAGCCAGGCGTTTGATCTTTTGGGTAGCATCTACCGCGTTTGATACCAGTTCGCGCAGAAATATCTCATTATCAGAGTAAAGGAATTTCTTAATGATCGGAAAAATGTTCTCGGTGTGAATCGAAATGCTGCCTTTTTCTTGCATAATATTTTATATGATTGATTTAATATGATTTTCGGTCTGTAACCATCAATGCCTGTTCCAAAGGATAGGATGTTGTCAAATTGGCAGTAAAGTTTTTTGAAACGGGGTTTGGGTAACTGTTGAAATATTAGCTCGAGGACTTTTTAAACCTAAAATTTAACACTTTTCAGTATCAAAACAGGGCAACACCTCAAAAACTGTCAAAAACCAACTTAAAACCATCGATTTTAACACTTTTTAACAAATTTTTGAGTGGTTTTGAAAAGTTTAAAAAGTGTTAAGATATTATTGCCAAATACTAAATACCAACCGATCGGTTTTTGTCTTAAATGCTTATGCAGAAATTGTTTTTAAGAATGTTTCCAATAGCTTTTTTAAATCTTTAAGCGTCTCTGGGTTGGTGATCTGACCCTCCGTATCCATTTTGGAGCGGACAAAGGAAATAACCAGCGTAGCACCATCAACAATGTAGCTATTTAACGCGCCCAGCGTAAGCAGGAGCGAGGCATGGGCATGTTCGCCGCCTAATGAAGCGGCAATGAGTGCAACAGGCTTTTTCACCAGCGAACTGCTGGATACCAGCCAATCCAGCATGTTTTTGAGCTGACCGGGTACACCAAAGGCATATTCTGGGGTGCAAATGATTAGGCCATCAACAGTCGCTAAAAGCTCACGTAATCTAATTACAGTCTCCGGAGGAGTATCGTTATCTAAACCCGGATCAAAAGGCGGTATCAACGCCAGTTCATCGTATATGGTATAATTAAGACCCGCCGGAACCTGGGTGGCCAGGTATTTCAGGATATGATGGTTTGATGAACCGGAACGCAGACTGCCTGAAATGGCGAGGATATTTTTAAGCTTGTGATCTTCCATCATTTAATAATTGCGTTTTATCTTTCCTAAAGCTTGAATAATTTCTCTGATCAGACCCTTGTATCCGCCGATCTCCATACTGCTGAATTTTATTTTATCACCGTTTGTGAGCTGTATGGTTGTCTTTTTACCTGTATATATGCCCGTTGTCCTAAAATTCTGTGATATCTCAACCGGATCATCAGATTGACGTATGGATGTGATTCGGATAAGCGGAATGCTTTTATGGAGAAATAAAAGTGGCTTGCGGATAATCAGTTCGCTATTGGTTAAGATGATAATTTTGATGTTTAGCAACATCCATAAACTGGTTATTGCAAAAAATAAAAATACACTTACTATAACAAATAACATGATATTTTTAGTTTTCTGATCACCGTTAGATAACCATTTCGCGCTTAACAAATAGCAAGTGATTGAACTAAAAAACACAAGCCCGATCATGCCGATACAAATGACGGCGTATCTTGGCTTGGATTTGAAGATGTAATCTGAATGATTAGTTTGATCCATAAAACAAAAGTTCCCCCTTCAGGGGGTTAGGGGGATCTACGGTATAAATTGCAAAATAAACGACGATCCCTTGCCCTCGGTTGATTGTACCTGTATATTGCCCTTATGCAGCAGCATGATCTGCTTGCACAGGCTAAGGCCTATACCGCTGCCCGTTTTGCGGGTACTGAAGAAAGGAATAAAGATCTTGTCGAGCAGTTCGGGTGGCATGCCTAAACCGTTATCGGTCACTTTCACCAGTGTTTTACTGTTATTCTGTAACTCTCCTGATAATATGAGGCGTGGCTCTTCGCGGTCTTTTACGGCTTCAATGGCGTTCACTAACAGGTTGATCATCACCTGTTCAATCAGGTTAATATCAGCCTGTATGGCCAAGGTAGGATCTCGTAATATGATTTCCAGTTCGATATGCTTTTTTTCGAGGGTAGGGCGCATCAAACTGGCCAGGTTCTCGAACAGATCGCGCACCAGGATTTTATTCAGATCGAGCTTGGTGATCTTGTTGAGGCTGCGGTAGCTTTCGGTGAATTTAAGTAAACCCTCACTTCGTCTTTTGATGGTATCGATACCTAATTCCAGGTCCTCCAGTTCGCTGCTTTGAATGGCTTCGGTAATTTCAGGGCTTTGCAGCCGGTTTTTCAGGGTGTCGGCCAATGATGATATAGGCGCAACCGAATTCATGATCTCGTGTGTCATTACGTTGAGCAATTTTGACCATGCCTTTGACTCGGTTTCGTCCAGGGCTTCGCTCACGTTCTGGAAAGCTATCAGCTTATATAATATATCGTCGCTGCGCATAACACTGGCTGTGATGAGCATTTTTACCAGTTGTTGGTTGCGGGTAATGGTAATGATCTTGCTGTCGCCGGGTTTTACGATGGTTAATTCATGGTACAGAGCCGGATCACGTTTTTCGAGCGAATGAACGGTTTTGAGATAGGGGATGCCAATGAGATTTTTAAAGGCCTCGTTGATCCAGCTGATGTTACCGGTTTCTTCCTCGAACGACAGGATACCGGTATCAACCAGTTCCAGTATTTTTTGCAGGTAATGGTATTGTGTTTCGCGCTCCCGGCTGATAAGCTTAAAGGTGGTATTGATATCATTAAAACCTTTACGCAAGGGCTTTAGCTCGTTTGGAGCCCGGCGAACGTCAAAATGCCGCGAAAAGTCACGGTAATGAATCGATTCTACAAACTGATTTACCTCGTCCTGTGCTTTTTTCTGAAAACGGATCATCTCAATAACCGCGTATACGATAAGCGGAATAAAAATAACCAGGTAAAGCGGCTTGCCGTTAACAATAACAAAGGCGGCGGCAACCAGGGCCAGGAACATCAGGAACACGCGCAGCAGCAGCCGCCATTCATATCGGTTAAATATCATATTTGCTTAATCTGCGGTATAAAGCTGTGCGGGTTAATCCCAATTCTTTAGCAGCCCGTGTTATATTGCCATTGTGTTTTTCAATAACCCGTAGTATGGCGTTCTTTTCCAAAGTACTGAGCTGGATGTTATCATCATCGGCAACGGCTTCCGGCGCTGTTTCTAGGATCGAAAAGATAAGATCGTCTGGACGCAGAATGCTTTCGTCGGCCATGATCACCGCTCTTTCAATAGTATATTGCAACTCGCGCACGTTGCCCGGGTAATTGTATGCTTTTAATTTTTGTAAAGCCGCGGCATCAAAATCAACCGAAGGTTTAAGGTACTTGCTGGCATACAATTTAGCAAAGTGCCTGGCCAGTATGGTAATATCTTCATTGCGCCGGCGTAACGGAGGCATATTGATCTCGACGGTATTGATACGGTAAATCAAATCTTTACGAAAACGGTTTTCATTAGCCAGCTCATGCATAGGCACGTTGGTAGCACAAATAAGCCTGATATCGATATCAACAGGTTTATTGGTACCCAAGCGGGTTACCTGGCGATTTTGGAGCACAGTAAGTAGTTTAGCTTGTTGCTGCAAGGTAATATTACCAATTTCATCCAGGAAAAGGGTACCGCCCTGAGCATCTTCAAACCTGCCGGTACGATCTTCTCTGGCATCGGTAAAAGCGCCTTTTTTATGACCAAAGAGCTCACTTTCAAATAATGTATCGGTAAGTGCGCCAACATCTACTTTTATAAAGGGTTTATCGGCACGCAGGGATCGCTCATGTATAGCTTTAGCCATCAGGTCTTTACCAGTACCGTTTTCGCCCAGAAGCAGGATATTAGCATCGGTAGGAGCAATTTTATTCACTTTGTAAAAAATATCCTGCATCACTTCCGATTCGCCCAGGATAGAAGTATCGCCAGCAGTGCTTTTCACCGCGGTTTTGGTTGTTTTTACACCTTCTTTTTTATCTAAAAGCTCCTTTATGGTTGTAATTAGCTTTTCGTTATGCCATGGTTTAACAATAAAATCATTCGCGCCTTCTTTTAAGGAGCGCACAGCCAGGTCAATATCGCCATAAGCGGTTATCATGATCACACATACATTGGGTTTCCAGTCCTTTACCTTACGTAACCAGTACAAACCCTCATTGCCGGTGTTAATAGCGCTGTTAAAATTCATATCCAGCAACACCAGGTCAACCTCATTGCGTTGCAGCAGCCAGTTCAAATTTTCCGGGTTCTTTTCGGTAATCACTTCATGGGCTTCTGTTTTCAATAAAAGCTTAACAGCGGTTAACACATCCGGATCATCGTCAACAATTAAAATAGTAGCTTTTTTTAATATCATGTTTTTATATGGTTCATTAGTTCATTGGCTCATTAGTTTATTGGGCCCTGTACTTGTATCGACAAATATAACAGAGTATTGCTACCAATGAACTAATGAACCGGTGAACTATTGAACTAAATTGCTTAAATTTCATACCAGTTATTATAATGCAAGTATTAAACTGTAAATCAATAATGAAGGGGAATGCCAAAATCTGGCCATTGTATCATAACCGGACACTTGCTGTAACAGAAGCGTACGCTTTAATTGATTATTTTCTATTTAATACACTGAAATACAGTAATTTAATTTGTGGCATATCTTTTTGTTATGACTTATCAAAATATAATAAACTACAGTGGACAGAAAAATTGAAAAGAAGACCTGGAACAATAAACGGATACTAACAATTGCGGGCATAACGGGCATTATTTTATTAGTTGGCAGCAGTATTTATTTTACATCTGGTAAAAGTAAGCTGGATGTTGATACGGAACGTATAACCATCAGCACTATTACCAAAGGTCCATTTCAGGAATTTATACCTGTTAATGGCGTAGTAATGCCTTTGACTACTATATATCTTGACGCATCTGAAGGCGGTGTAGTTGAACAAAAATATGTTGAAGATGGTGCTAACCTTAAAAAAGGCGATCCAATTTTAAAACTATCCAACACTGATCTGGAACTGAGCCTGGCCAACCAGGAAACCGCTGTATATGCTGAGCAAACCCAAATGCAGATATCACATAACAACGCGCAGCAAAATACCATCACTAAATTAAATACCATGGCCGATGTGGAGAACGCTTATAAAGAAGCTGAAAGGGTATACAAACTGGATAAACATCTTTATGAGCAAAAAGCCATTGGTTTACAGCAATATCAATCTGATAAAAATATGTACGACTATCAGGTTAACCGTTATAGATTAGCCAAGCAGATATTATCGCAGGATACGACTTTGGTTAAGCAACAGGCATCGCAATCACAGGAGCAATACGCACACATGAAAACCACACTTGAATTGATGCGTAAAAAAGTAGCAAGCCTTACTTTAAGGGCACCCGTTGACGGACAGCTAACCTCTATGGATGCAGAAGTTGGACAAAATAAAAAACAAGGTGAGCATTTGGGGCAGATAGATGTGCAATCGGGATTTAAGGCAAGGGTTGATATTGATGAGCATTACCTTTCACGCGTATATACCGGCTTAAAAGGTGATTTTCAGTTTGCCGATAAAACTTATAATCTGGTAATTAAAAAAGTTTTTACAACGATAACTGCCGGCAGGTTTCAGGTTGATATGCAGTTTGTTGGTGCAGTGCCAAAAGGTATCAGGAAAGGACAAACGCTACAGGTACGACTGGCTTTAAGCGATGAAACTACTGCCGTATTACTGCCTAAGGGAGGCTTTTACCAACAAACCGGCGGTAACTGGATATTTAAAGTAAGTGAAGACGGTACAAAGGCCTATAAGGTAGACATACACCTTGACAGACAAAGTCCGGATTACTTTGTAGTAACCGATGGCCTGAAACCTGGCGATAAGGTAATTACCTCGAGCTATGAAACTTACGGCGATATCCAGGAGCTGGTATTGAAAAAATAAATTGACAAAACTGCAACGAAAAGCAGCTATAAAACATCATATATAAAAAAATTAACTTAACGAAATATAAAAAACAAGTCTCTTCGCCGCGTGGTGAAGAGGATTCAGGAGGCACCAATGATAAAAATTACTAATCTTGAGAAATTCTACCGTACCGAAGAGGTAGAAACCATAGCTTTAAATAAGCTATCGATTGAAATTGCTACCGGCGAATTTGTGGCTATCATGGGCCCGTCTGGTTGCGGTAAATCAACATTGCTTAATATTTTAGGTATGCTGGATGATCCGGATGCAGGCAGTTATGTTTTCAACGATATTGAGGTAGCTCATTTTACCGAACGTAAACGTGCCGACCTGCGCAAACACAACATTGGTTTCGTATTCCAGAGCTTCAACCTGATAGATGAGCTTACCGTATTTGAAAACGTGGAACTGCCATTGATATACACAGGTGTAGCATCGGCCGAAAGGGTAAAAAGGGTAGAAGAGGTGCTGGACAAAATGCAGATCATGCATCGCCGTAACCACTATCCACAACAGTTATCAGGTGGTCAGCAGCAACGTGTGGCCATTGCCCGCGCGGTTGTTAATAAACCTAAACTGATACTTGCGGATGAGCCTACCGGTAACCTTGACAGCAGCAACGGTAACGATGTAATGGAACTGTTAACTGATTTGAACGAACAGGGAACTACCATTATCATGGTAACGCACTCTGAACACGATGCCCGCTATAGCCACCGTATCATCCGCTTGTTGGATGGCCAGAGTGTTATGGAAAATATTATGGTTTAAACCACCAGCTTCTCCAAAAAGAAAATAGTTTATATAAGTTAGTAAGTGCCTCGCTATCCTCTCCTTATCAGGAGGGGTTAGCTTGAGTTTTTGCTTGTTGCTATCGGGATAGTCAATGTCCTTTAAATTTAAAGAAACGTGGGATAAATAGCCGGTTTAAAAAGGAGAGGAAGTGGAGTTTTATTAATTGTTAAATATTAACACTTACGTAAATGATCAGGAATTATATAAAAACAGCTTTCCGCGGCCTTCAAAAAAGCAAGGGCTTTACCACTATCAATATCCTGGGACTGGCTTTAGGACTGGCAACCTGCCTGCTCATTATATTATATGTAGCTGATGAATTAAGTTACGACCGTTATAATACCAAAGCCGACAGGATATACCGGGTAAATGAAGATCTTAAACTGGGTGATAACAGCGTACAATATGCGGTATGTATGCCCCCGCTGGCCAAAACCCTGAAGGCAGAGTACCCTTACGTTGAAAATGCTGTCCGCTTAAAAAATGCCGGCAGCTGGCACGTTAAAAAAGGCAATTCCAGTATCCTGGAGAACAGATTGGCTTACGCCGATCCTTCATTGTTTGATGTTTTTACATTACCGATGATCAATGGGAGCCCGGCATCAGCCCTGGCAGAACCCAATAGCATTGTAATTACCGAGACTATAGCTAAAAAATATTTTAGCAGCATTAATGTAGTTGGCAAAACTATGGTATTAAATGATAATACACCATTTAAAGTTACCGGTGTAATTCGTGATGTACCCAGACAATCACATTTCAATTTTGATTTCTTCTTGTCTATGTCTACCTGGGCCGATAGCCGTTCCAATGAATGGTTACGCAGCGATTATAATACCTATGTTTTATTAAAAGACCCATCAGATGCCCAAAAACTGGCGGCCAGCTTTCCTGCATTATTAAAAAAATTCAGCGGCGCCCAAATGCAGGCACAGTTAAATATGAGTATTGATGCCTTTGAAAAAAGCGGCAGCTTTTTCAGAATGAACCTGATCCCCTTAACAGACATCCATTTAAAATCGAGCCTGAGCGGTGAGCTGGGCCCTAACGGTACTACACAGTACATCTATATATTTTCGGCAATAGCTGTTTTTATTCTTTTAATAGCCTGTGTAAACTTCATGAATCTTTCTACAGCGCGTTCGTCAAACCGGGCACGTGAGGTTGGGGTACGTAAAGTTTTAGGTTCCGATCGCAAACAGCTGATCGCCCAGTTTTTAACCGAATCGGTTTTAGTTACGTTTGTGGCTACCTTACTGGCGTTTACCGCGGCCATGTTTCTATTGCCTTTATTTAACCAGCTATCCGGTAAAGAATTGGTCATTAACAGCCAGTCGTTGGTATGGATAATCCCATCGTTATTGTTCATATCCTTATTTGTTGGAGCAATTGCAGGTTCTTATCCGGCTTTTTACCTGTCGGCATTTCAACCGGTTGATGTTTTAAAAGGCAAATTAGCCGCAGGCTTTAAAGGCAGCAAGTTGAGGAGTTTCCTGGTAGTTTTTCAATTTTCAATCTCCATTTTCCTGATCATAGGCACGCTGGTAATATATAACCAGTTAAAGTACATCCAAACAAAAAATTTAGGCTACAACCGTAACCAGGTGCTTATTGTTCAAAATGTTTTTGAGCTTAACAGGCAAGCCAAAACATTTAAACAAGAGGTAAAAGAAATCCCGGGGGTTATTAATGCCACTATGACGGGTTTCCTGCCCACCTCCAACTGGAAAAATACTTCGATCTACTATAAAGATGCCACGCTTGATCAAAAAAAATCATTATTCCCGCAAAGCTGGGACATTGACGAGGATTATATAAAATCACTTGATATGAAAATGGTAGCCGGGCGTAACTTCTCCAAAGATATGCCCACAGACTCTACCGGCATTATACTTAATGAATCTGCCGCTAAATTCCTGGGTTTTAATGATACCAATAAAATTCTGTACAGAAGCCAGGGTGGCAAAAACACATTGGATAATGTAAAACAATATCACGTGATAGGGATAGTAAAAGATTTTAATTTTAATTCCCTGCGCGAAAGTATAAGTCCGGTAGTGATGACGTTGGGCGAAAATACAGGAGCCCTTAGTATTAAGGTGGAAACCAAAAACCTGCCTGCATTACTATCTCAGATAAAAGACAGATGGAAGGAACTATCGCCTAATGTACAAATCAATTACTCATTTATGGATCAGGAATTTGATGCCTCATACCGTACAGAACAGCGTACAGGACAAATTTTTATAGTATTTACTTCCCTGGCCATTGTAATTGCCTGTTTGGGTTTATTTGGTTTGGCTGCCTATGCTGCAGAACAACGCACCAAAGAAATTGGCATAAGGAAGGTGTTAGGTGCCAGTGTATCGGCCATTGCTGGTATGCTGTCTAAAGATTTTATTAAACTGGTGTTCATTTCTATTTTAATAGCCACGCCTTTTGCCTGGTACTTTATGAATAAATGGTTTCTGCAAGGTTTTGCCTACCGGGTAAATATTCAGTGGTGGGTACTGGTTTTGGCTGGTGTGGCCGCGTTATTTATAGCGGTTATTACCGTAAGTTTTCAATCTATCAAAGCGGCAATGGCCAATCCTGTTGACAGCTTAAAGAATGAATAAGGGAATGGTAAATGGTAAATAAAGATGCCAGATAATTTAGAGTTTAAAAATTAGTATTTAGAATTTTAACCATTATGATCAAAAACTTTATAAAAATAGCTTGGCGAAATTTGGTGCGTCACAAATCGTTTTCGTTTATCAATATAGCCGGATTGGCTATTGGTATGGCAAGTGCCGCACTCATTTTGTTCTGGATTCAGAATGAGCTGAGTTACGACCAGTTTCATACTAATAAATCGCGTTTATACCTGGCTTATAACCGGGCGGTTTTTGATGGTAAGCTTTGGTGCTGGCCAACAACACCCAAAGTAATGGCTAAAACTTTAAAGCAGGATTATCCGGGAGTAGAGGATGTAGCCAGAACCACATCGGCCAATTTTTTGTTTACCGTTAGCGACAAACACCTGAATGTTCCTGGTTATTTTACAGATCCTGCTTTCCTGACTATGTTCAGCTTTCCCTTGATCAAAGGAAATGCTAAAACAGCGCTCAATACGGTGAGTTCAATTGTGATCACCGAACAACTTTCCAAAAAACTATTTGGCAACGACGATGCAATAGGTAAAGTTGTACGGATCGATAGCGTTGATAATTTTACGGTTACCGGAGTTTTGAAGGCATTGCCCAATAATACCCGGTTCGACTTTGAGTATCTGATACCCTGGAGCTACCTGATAAAAACAGAGCACGAGGATGAGAAAAACTGGGGAAATAATTCTGTGCAAACATGGGTGCTGGCTAAACCCAATGTATCTGAAGCTGCCTTAAATAAACAGGTGTTAAATATAACCAGATCACATTCCGACCAAAAAGACGATGATGTATTTATGCACCCGGCCAGCAAATGGCGGTTATACTCGGAGTTCGAAAACGGCAAAGTAGTGGGTGGTCGAATCAGTACCGTAAAATTGTTTGGGGTGATAGCCATGTTTATTTTGCTCATCGCCTGTATCAACTTCATGAACCTGAGCACAGCTCGAAGCGAACGGCGTGCCCGGGAGGTGGGCATACGCAAAGTGGTAGGTGCTCAAAAAGGCTCGCTCATTGGTCAGTTTCTGGGTGAATCCATATTACTGGCCCTTATTGCCGGTATCTTAGCCCTTATTATAGTGCAAATTAGCCTCTCAGGGTTTAATCAATTGACAGATAAACAATTGTATATACCATTCAGTAGCATTAGCTTTTGGTTTATATGTCTGTTGTTTGTATTGTTAACCGGCGTTATAGCGGGTAGTTATCCTGCTTTTTATTTATCGTCATTTAAACCTGTAAGCGTATTAAAAGGCACGTTTAAGGCTGCCAATGCTTTAGTTACCCCACGTAAATTATTGGTGGTTATACAGTTTACCTTTGCCATTGTGCTCATCATTTGTACCATTATTGTACGTAACCAGATGCAATATGCACAAGACCGTGAGCTGGGTTACAAAAAGGATAACCTGGTTTATACCATGATGATGGGCAGCATTGAAAAGAACTATAAGATGATCAGGAGTGAGCTGATCAGTAGCGGTGCGGCAACTTCGGTAACCAAAACCAGTTCGCCCATCACCCAGAGATGGAGCGATAGCTGGGGCTTTGATTGGAAAGGGAAGGATCAGAGTAAAAAAATTGACTTTATCGTTTACAATACTGACGGGGATTTTGTAAAAACAATAGGGTTGAAAGTTGTAGCCGGTCGGGATATCGATGTGGCCACTTATCCAACTGACTCAACGGCTATGTTACTAAACGAGGCCTCTGCCAAAGTTATGGGTTTTAAAAACCCAATAGGGCAGATCGTAAAAACTGGCGATAGCCATACCTGGCATATTATAGGAGTGGTCAAAGATTTTATTATTGAATCGCCCTATGAGCCTGTTCGGCCAATGCTTGTACAAGGGCCAAAATCATGGTTCAACGTAGTACATTACAAATTAAATCCTGCAAATACAACTGCAGAGAACCTGAAACGGGCCGAAGGCGTATTTAAAAAATACAATTCAGAATATCCGTTTGAATACCATTTTGCCGACGAAGAGTATGCCCGTAAGTTTAACGATGAAAAACGGACAAGTACATTGGCAAGTTTATTTGCCGGGTTAACCATATTTATTTCCTGCCTGGGTTTATTTGGTTTGGCGGCTTATATGGCCCAAAACCGTCAAAAAGAAATTAGTGTACGCAAAGTTTTAGGCGCATCGGTGTCAAACCTTACTACTTTATTATCCAAAGACTTTTTGATGCTCGTACTCATCTCATTTTTGATAGCCTCGCCAATAGCCTGGTACGGTATGCATGTTTGGTTACAAAACTATACCTATCGCATCAATATTCAGATTTGGGTATTTATAGCAGCGGGGTTATTAACTATGATCATTGCTTTGGCTACGGTTAGTTTTCAATCAATAAAGGCCGCGCTCACAAACCCGATCAAAAGTTTAAGAAGTGAATAATGGTGAATGGTGAATGGTGAATGGTGAATGGTGAATGGTGAATGGTGAATGGTGAATGGTGAATGGTGAATGGTGAATGGTGAA
>NZ_JBFUPN010000008.1:0-62138 GCF_041355315.1 Mucilaginibacter sp. RCC_168 | reverse complement strand
GAATAAAAGTGCCATGCAATTTAGAGTTTAAAAATTAGTATTTAGAATTTAAACCATTATGATCAAGAACTTTATAAAAATAGCCTGGCGGAACCTTATCGCCAATAAGCTATTCACTTCCCTTAATATTGTGGGACTGGCAATCGGTATATGCGTTTGTATTACACTATTTGCCTGCATTTCCTACGAACTAAGTTTTGACCGCATGTACAAAAACTCTAAGAATATTTATAGAGTGAATATGCAAACGACTGCTCAATATAACTACAAAGTTTGGGCAGGGATACCTAATTCCGTCGGTCCGGCCATTATTCAAAGCATTCCCCAGGTTAGAAGCATGACCCGCCTTATCAAACATGATTTTGGCGCATCAGTATCACTGAAAACAGGAGATAAAAATTTTGCCGAAAAAGGCTTATATCTGGCTGATTCGACGGTCTTTAACCTTTTCGATATGAAGTTTGTTGAGGGTAGTGCACAAAATGCTTTTTCCCAACCAAAATCCATTGTGCTTTCACAATCAGCCAAACAAAGGTTATATGGAGCTGAGCCGGCCTTCGGAAAAATCATTTATGTAAATAATCGTGATACGCTGCATGTTTCTGGTGTTTACGCCGATTTACCGGCTAACAGTACCATCGATTGTGATATGATCTATAATATTATGGATTCATGGATGGGGAAGAATGTATACTGGAGCAACGCCAGTTACGAAACCTATTGCCTGCTGCAGCCCGGTGCAAATGTCACCAAGGTACAAGTATCTGCTACCGGGCTTATTGATAAGAATGTAGCCAAGGATAATAAATATTTTACCAATTTTATATTCCAGCCGCTAACTGATATTCATCTTTATTCGGCTGATATACGTGAAGGTTACTCTGGCAGAATAGGTAGCATCAGTACCGTAAAAGCGTTGATGTTCTTATCGCTGCTGGTATTGATAATTGCTTGTATCAACTATATGAACCTGGCTACTGCACGCTCGCAAAAACGCGCTAAGGGGATAGGTGTTAATAAAGTTTTAGGAGCCGATAAAAGTAATTTGTTGATGCTGTTTTATACTGAAACTGCCCTGCTTTCGCTTATTGCTATTATTATAGGCTATTTGCTTGCTTTTACTGTAAAACCAATATTTCAAAATATTACCGGTATTAAGCTGAGTACATCAGCATTTTTAGAGCCAGTGATTTTGTTAGGTCTAATCTCGACCTGGATTTTTGTGACACTGGTTGCCGGCAGTTATCCTGCATTTTCTCTGTCGCGTATTTCACCGCTGGTGTTAATGAATAAACTGAAGTTGAAAGACTCTTTTGCCAATTTCATCCGCAGGGGGTTGGTGATATTTCAGTTTGCATCATCTATTATTCTAATCACCTCGGTTATTGTTATACTTCAGCAGATCCGATACGTCAGAAATCGGGACCTTGGTTATAATCCTAATGGTGTTGTCGCGGTTAATATAAAATCAGCGCAGAATAAGCAGCAGATGACAGCATTCATGAATGGGTTGCGAAGCATGGCTGCTGTTGAAAGCTTTTCGGCAGTGCAATCTATTCCTGGCGATGTAGAGAGTGGTAGAAGTGTTCGAAAACTGGCCTCCGACAAAGAGGGCATGCCTGTAAAAACCTGCCATACCGATGGTTCGATTGTGAAAACCATGCAGTTAAAACTGATTGCGGGCAATTCACTCCCGCAAAGGCTGGCTGACGGGGATAGCACTTGTTATGTATTGATCAATGAAACTGTTATGAGATATCTCGGCTTCAAATCGCCTCAGGACGCTGTTGGTAAACAGATCGGCACGGAGATGCTGGACAAATCTATAGTTAGCGGTGTAGTGAAGGATTTCAATTATCAATCGCTTAAGACCGAGATAGGAGGCTATATATATTATGAAATGAATAAAGCCCCGGAATCGTTATCAACGCTTCTTATCAGGTATAACACTAAAGACCTGCCGCGTTTTATGCAGCAGTTACAGATTAGTTTTAAAACTGATATGCCTAACTCAAGCTTTGATTACGAATTTCTGGACAGCCATATTCAAAGTTTGTACGCTTCTGAACAACACACGGCCCAAACAGCCACTGTGTTTTCATTCCTGGCCATATTGGTAGCATGCCTTGGGTTATTTGGATTAGCAGCCTTTATCGCAGAGCAACGGACAAAAGAGATCGGTATCCGCAAGGTGCTTGGGGCAAGCGTATCTGGAATTACCAGGTTATTAACCAAAGATTTTTTAAGGCCTGTATTAATATCATTTTTAATAGCCTCGCCTATAGCCTGGTACCTGATGAACAAATGGTTACAGGATTTTGCCTATCGCATTAATATCCAATGGTGGGTTTTTGTATTGGCCGGTGTTACCGCCATTGGATTTGCACTGCTAACCATTAGTTCACATGCCATAAAAACGGCCCTGGCAAACCCGGTTAAAAGCTTAAAGAACGAGTAAGATCATTAAATCATTATGTTATGCTTAAGAACTACATCAAAATAGCCTGGCGGAACCTTTATAAAAATAAGGTATTTTCGCTTATCCATGTCCTTGGGTTAACTATGGGCATTACCGTATGCCTGATGATATTTCTATATATTGCCAATGAATTTAGTGTAGATAGCTTCCATAAACAGGAAAAAAACATCTACCGGGTAATGCGGGGGTATGATATTGCCAAACCGCGGGTGCCGTATTTGTCCGGGCCCTACGGACCGGCTTTATTGAATGATTATCCCCAGGATATCAAAATGGCCGTACGTGTAAGACCACAAAATAACCTGGTTTCATTTGGCGAAAAAGCATTTAATGAACAGAAGGTTTATGCTACAGATGCCGGCTTTTTTAAACTATTCTCCTTCCCGCTTTTAAAAGGTGACCCGGCCACTGCTTTGGAAAACCCAAATAGTGTAGTGCTTAACGAAACCACGGCCAAAAAATATTTTGGTAGTATTGAAAGTGCCATGGGCAAGGTGATCAGGGTAGATAAAGCGTTGCAATTGAAAGTTACCGGCATAGCTAAAGACGCACCATCAAACTCGCACCTTGATTTTGATATTGTATTGCCTATTGCCAATTATGTCAAGGATGATGGTTTTAACACCTGGATTAACAACGGTTTGTTTGTTTATATCTTGCTGAATCCCAATAGTTCAAAAACGGCACTCGAGAGCCGTTTCCCGCAGTTTATGGATAAATATATGGGAAAGGACATGCAGCGTTTTGGTAGCAAATTCGATTTAAAACTTACTTCTTTAAAAGACGTTTATTTTGAACCAACTTCGGCATTTGACAGTGTAAAACATGGCGATAAAACAGTGGTTTTCATTTTTATATCAATCGCTGTACTCATTATGCTTATTGCCTGTATCAATTTCATGAACCTGGCTACCATACGGGCAGTTGAACGATCAAAAGAAGTGGGTATGCGAAAAGTAATGGGCGCTTTACGCAATCATTTAATTATCCAATTTATTGGCGAATCATTTTTGCTGGCAATAATTTCCTGTGCCTTTTCAGTTTGTATCTTATTAATGCTGATGCCCTGGTATAACCAGTTATTGGGTTACAAGTTGTCAATAGCCTGGAACGAGTCGCCTATTTACCTGTTCCTGATAGGGGTAATATTGGTTGTTGGCTTTTTAGCAGGCAGCTATCCGGCATTTTTCCTTTCAGCATTTTCGCCTATCCAGGCATTAAAAGGCAAATTGAAATTGGGAAAAGGAGGTACAATGCTCAGGCAATCGTTGGTTGTATTGCAGTTTAGTATTTCCGTTTTACTGATCATCGGTACCATTGTTATCATGAACCAGATGCGCTATATCAAAAGCAAATCACTGGGCTATGATAAAGAACAAACGGTAATTGTAAATATTGATAATGGCGATATTTACCAGCACCGGCGCCAATTTAAAGATGAACTTCAAAACTCCGGCCTTGTAGCATCGGTATCCCTGATGTCGGGACAGCCGGGCGGATTTTTCGACACCCATACTTTTACGGCTGAAGGTCAGCATGATGTATTCAGATCAAGAACAGAATTTGCCGATTTTGAATATGTAAAAACGCTGGGTTTAAAGATCATTGCAGGCAGGGATTTTTCGGCACAGTTCGCTACCGATACTACCAATGCCGTACTGCTTAACCGCACAGCCGCCAAAGAGCTGGGATACACGCCGCAGCAGGCTTTGGGTAAATGGATAAAAAACAATGGGCGCGATGATAAACCGCGTACCATAGTGGGTGTGGTAGAGGATTTTAACTTCTTGTCGCTTAAAGAAAATATGGATGCGTTGGTGATCTCGCCGAGTGAAGACCGAAGGGTAGTGGCGATCAAATTAAAACCGGGTAATATACCCGGGGCGCTGGCATTTATCAAAGAAACCTATGCCAAAGCAGCGCCCGTTTATCCATTTGAATACAAATTTCTTGATCAGCAGTTTAATACCACCTACAGAAATGACATCAGGCAGCAAACCATGTTGAGTATATTCTCGGGGCTGGCCATATTTATTGCCTGTCTGGGTTTATTTGGTTTGGCCTCATTTACGGCGGCCAAACGTACCAAAGAAATAGGTGTGCGCAAGGTGCTTGGATCGTCTGTAACCAATATTTTGCTGCTGTTATCAAAAGATATGTTGAAGCCTGTTTTATTGGCCACCATTATTGCTATGCCAATTGGATACTATTGTATGAATAAATGGCTGCAGAATTTTGCTTACCGTACCACATTGCACTGGTGGATATTTGGTTTAGCCGCGATTTTAACCTTTTTGATCGCCCTGTTTACAATCAGCTTTAAATCTTTAAAAGCCGCGTTGACAAACCCGGTAAAAAGTTTAAGAAGCGAATAGGGGTATATTGTGTTTGAGTTGTATACCTGATAATTATTCACAGGTATATATTTTTGCTGGTATGCAACCAAAAACCAATAAAGGCATCTTATACATAAACCTAACATCATGAACAAATATTTATTATTCCTATTAGTTGCCTGCCAGGGTTATACTGTTTTGGCGCAGGATAACAAAACCCCCTACATGACAAAGTCGCTGTCTGGTTCTTCCGTAAAATCAGTGTTTGTGAGAACATCAGGCGGTAGTATCGCTGTTAGCGGCGGTGGTGAAAATCCGCGTATTGAAGTCTATATCAGCGGTAATAACGGAAATGGGAATATCTCCAGTGATGAAATAAAAAAGCGTTTAGCGGATTATGTATTGGAAGTTACCGCAGATAATGGCGAAGTACATGCCGTTGCAAAACCCAAAACCAAAGGCTTTTTTAATTGGAATAGCTCTTTGAATATATCATTCAAGGTTTTTGTTCCCAAACAGGTAACTACAGATCTGGGTACCAGTGGAGGGAGTATTCATCTTGATAATTTAACCGGCAAACAGACCTTTCAAACCAGTGGCGGGAGCCTGCATATGGACAGACTGACCGGCGTTATTCACGGCAGAACCTCAGGGGGGAGTATCCACGTAAGTAATTCAGGTCAGGATATTGATCTGGCCACCAGCGGTGGCAGTATCAACGCTGCTAATTGCATTGGACACATCAGGTTAGAAACATCAGGCGGTTCATTGCAATTGGAAGGACTTCAGGGTAATATCGATGCTACAACAAGCGGTGGCAGCATTCGTGGTAACAGCATTAATGGGGAGCTGATAACCAGTACAAGCGGGGGGAGTATTAACCTTACCCAATTATCATGTGCCCTTGAAGCATCCACCAGTGCGGGTAGTTTTCACGCGCAGTTTAACAGTGTAGGCAAATATGTTAAAATAGATGTAAGCTCCGGACATATTGATCTGGATCTGCCATCAAAGCAAGGTGTTGATCTGGATCTCCGGGGTAACAAGGTAGAACCCAATTTTACCGGGAATTTTGAAGGGACTAAAGAGAAAGAAAAAGTACAGGGTAAATTGAATGGTGGTGGCCCATTGGTACAGGTACGGGGGAATGGCAGAGTTAATCTGACGGTTAACTAATTAGTTATTAACCGTATAAAATCGCCTGCCAGAGTATTAATCTGACAGGCGATTTGCTTTTTTACTGTATCATAACCGGACACCCACTGTTACGCCTGCGAACAGTTAGGATATTGATTTTTATGTAATTAATTGTTTATTAATGCTTTATATAATTGGTACATGTTTTACGCTTCACCTGTCGGCAAGTAATTGGGCGGGGAATACCAGTTTTAAAATTTAATATTTACAGTTATGTTAAAGAATTATTTACGCAGCACTATACGCAATATCACAAGACATAAATTTATCTCGTTCATTAATATTTTTGGTTTAACTATCGGCTTAACCTGCTGCATGCTTATCCTTGTTTATATTGTAAATGAACAGAGTTATGACACCTTTAATACCAATGCCGATGATGTATATCGTGTGACCAGGAGCTTTAATACTGTAGATGGTACCCAAACTCTTTTTTTGGGATCGATAGCTCCTCCGTTTGGCCCCTTACTAAAAAATGAATTTCCGGATATTAAGAAAATAACACGGTTGCGAGGAAACGGTATCGTGTCCATGCGTTATAAAGACAAGTTAATTAACGAACCTGGATCATACTTTGCCGATGAGAATTTTGTCGACATTTTTACAGTAAAAACCATTCAGGGTGACCCAAAGACTGCTCTTTCTGATCCATTTACGGTGATGATGACCGAAGATATGGCCCGTAAGTATTTTGGTAATGAGGATCCGATGAATAAGGAGATCAGACTGGGTAATCAATTCAATTTTAAGGTTACCGGTATTTATAAGCCTTTTCCAACCAATTCGCATCTTCATCCCGAAATGCTCTTGTCCTTTATTACGTTAAAGGATAGCACACTTTATGGCGATAAACAATTACATACCAATTGGGGTAATAATGATTTTTATACCTATATGCTTTTACCGGCTCATTATAATGTGGAGCATATGGAATCATTGTTTCCGGGTTTTTTAGATAAATATGTTCATTTTCCGGGGCAACCGGGCAATTTCCAGGAGTCAAAAAACAGCAAGTTACATATTCAAAAATTATTGGATATACACCTGCACTCACACCTGGATGCCGAAATCGAGACTAATGGTGATATTAAACGGGTTTATATATTTTCGGCCATAGCATTATTTATTCTGCTGATAGCTTGTATCAATTACATGAACTTATCAACCGCGCGGTCAGCCTTAAGAGCACGTGAAATAGGTATCCGTAAAGTTATAGGCGCTCAACGCAAAGAGATAATTACCCAGTTTTTAAGCGAATCGGTACTTATCACTTGTTTTTCGCTGATACTGGCTTTGGTACTTACCTGGTTGCTGATTCCGCCTATAAATGGTTTGTCAAATCTGGGTTTGAGCATCAAAAGTTTGTATGATCCTAAGCTATTGTTATGCATATTAATACTTCCGTTTTTTGTGGGCATCCTCAGCGGAATTTATCCTGCATTATTTATGTCATCATTTAAACCGGTTAAGGTTTTAAAGGGGATATTAAAAGTGGGTTCTGGTGGCGTTTCATTCCGTAAAGTTTTGGTGGTAGTGCAATTCTCTGTATCTATTGTGTTAATAGTTGCCACTACTATTGTATTTCAGCAGTTAAGGTATATACAACAAAAGTCACTTGGTTTTGATAAGGAACACATCATCACCATGAGTAACCCGTTTTCTGACAGCCAATTTGAGGCATTTAAAAACGAGGTACAGAAAAACGCTTATGTTAAAGAAATAGGTCGTTCCTCACGAATTCCATCCGGGAGATTACTGGACGATCAGGGAATATCGGTTTTTGAGGGAGCTAAGTCGCAACCAGTTAAAGCGGATGTTAAATATGTAAATACAGATTATGGTTTTATACCCACTTTTGGCATGAAAATGGCCGCCGGGCGTAATTTTGCGCGCAACTTTGGTACCGACAGTAATAATTACGTAGTCAACACTGCAGCCGTAAAAGCATTAGGTTGGAAAACCCCTGAAAATGCAATAGGAAAAGACCTGGCTTATGGTGGCGTAAAAGGCAAAGTGATTGGTGTAGTAAATGATTTTCACTTTGAGTCTTTACATCAAAACATTATCCCTTTGTTATTCCGTATGCCAGGGAAAGGTAATTATGGCAGATTATCGATTAAAATTGCCGGTAATAATATTAATTCTTCTATAAATGTTATCCAGCAAGCCTGGCAAAAATTACAACCTGAAACTCCATTTGAATATACCTTTTTAGATGAGCGTTTTCAAAAGCTATATGATAGCGAACAACAACAAGGCAGCTTGTTCACCATATTTTCTTTCATTGCCATATTTATAGCATGTTTGGGATTATTCGGTTTATCTGCGTTTACTATTAGTCAGCGGGTTAAAGAGATCGGGGTGCGTAAGGTTCTTGGAGCAAGTATTCCGCAGATCGTAACCGAGTTATCTAAAGACTTTTTAAGGCTGGTGATTATCGCTTCGGTAATCGCTTTACCGGTAGCCTGGTATGCTATGAGTAAATGGCTGCTTGATTTCGCGTTTCGTATCAGTATACAATGGTGGGTATTTGTAATGGCTGGTGTTGTTGCTTTGGTGATCGCCTTTGTAACTATCAGCTTTCAATCTATCAAAGCAGCCATGGCCAACCCGGTAAAGAGTTTACGCAGCGAATAAAAAGAGAAGCTAAAGGCGGAAAGCTTAAAGCCTTAGGCCGTTTAGAAGTTAGAACTTAGATTTTAGAATTTATATCATCATGATCAAAAATTATTTCAAGATCGCTTTGCGCAATTTCAGCAAACACAAATTGTTTACGCTGATCAATATCATTGGCTTATCCATCGGAATAAGCTCCGCATTGGTTATTTATTTGATCGTACATTTTGATTTCACCTTTAATCAATCTTTTCCAAACGGCGATAGGATATACCGGATCGTTTCTAACTATACATTCTCCGGTGAGGAGGCTCATAACAGGGGTGTTACCGGTGCCTTGCCAGAAGCCATGAAATCCGTGAGTGGGGTAGCTATTTCAGCACCCTTTTTTACCCTCGATCAGCCAAATGTGTTCATTCCTGCAAAATCGGGTATCCCGGTTAAATTCAAGATCCAGGACAATATAGTTCTTGCTGATAGTCATTATTTTAACCTGCTTAATTATGAGTGGAAGGCCGGCTCTGCCAAGACCGCATTAAACGAACCTAACCAGGTTGTATTAACTACAGACCAGGCTAAAAAATACTTTCCCGCGCTTTCTTATAATCAGATGCTGGGACGTACGGTTACTTACGATACTTTAACCACAACTGTTACTGGCATTGTGGAACCATTAAAAGGCAATACCGATTTTACTTTTCATGATTTTATATCTCGTGCTTCTATAAATTCTAATAAGGCCCTTATTGATGACATAAGGCCGGAAAACTGGGGAGGGACAACATCCGCCTCTCAACTTTTTATCAAACTATCGCCTAACATTACTGTTGCTCACATCGAGAAACAATTAAATGAGTTATTAAAGAAAAATAATCCACCTAAACCATCAGATAAGGGCAACACCCGAAATTTCACACTACAGCCATTAAGTGATTTGCACTTTAACGGCATTTATGGAACTTTTGACACGGGTACAAGTCGTAGTGCTAACAAAACAACCTTGTATGGTTTACTGGTGATTGCTTTATTTCTACTATTATTGGGTTGCATTAACTTTGTTAATTTAACCACAGCCCAGGCTACACAAAGAGCCAAGGAAATAGGTATCCGCAAAACAATGGGCAGTAGCCGGGTGCAACTCATTATCCAGTTTTTAAGCGAAACATTTTTAATAACCTTAATTGCCGTAATTGTTTCTGTAGCTATGGCTCCTGTTATATTAAAGCTGTTTGCTGATTTTATTCCCGCGGGTATTAAGGTGGACATATCAGGGCATCTCGATCTGCTAATTTTTCTGTTCCTGTTAACAATAGTGGTAAGCGTTTTATCCGGATTTTACCCCGCTGTTTTATTATCGTCATATAAACCTGCATTGGTGCTTAAAAACCAAACAGCTGCCAATAGCAATAAAACACGTAACGCGGTGTTGCGTAAATCATTAACAGTTTTACAGTTTGTGATAGCCCAATTCTTCATAATGGCTACAGTGTTGGTCAGTAAACAAATATATTACGCGCTTCATAAGGATCTGGGTTTTAAAAAAGATGCTATTATAGTGATCAATTCTCCCTGGAAAAACCGTACTGCCAGTCGTAATCAGGTATTTATGAACAAGCTAAAAGCTATACCACTGGTTGAGATGATAGCAATAGGTAGGGATGCCCCATCTTCCAGCTCAAGTCACTCAACAGAAGCTACTTATAAAGATGGAAAAAAGGAAATCAAAATAAACCTGGAGGAAAAATATGGCGATGAAAATTACATTAATGTATATAAGATCAAACTACTTGCCGGCCGTAATCTACGATTAGGAGATACCTCCAGGGGATTTTTGATTAATACTACGTGTGCAAAGGTATTTGGATTTAAAAATCCTAAAGATGCCGTAGGAAAACTAATAAATAATTTCAACGGCGATACCAGAATGGAGATCATTGGTGTGGTAGCAGATTTTTATCATGAATCTTTACATTCTCCGATTAGACCATTGGCTATTTTAACAAGTAAAGAACGTTATAATAATGGCACGTTTCATATTGCATTAAAACCACAATCAGCGGGTGGTAATGATTGGAAAAAAGCCATTTCGGCAATGGAATCTGCATGGAAAGAAATTTATCCTGACGACGATTTTGAATATCATTTCTTTGATGAAAATATTGCTAAATTTTATGATGCGGAGCAACATACGTCTACCTTATTGACCTGGGCTACAGGATTGTCTGTATTCATCAGCTGCCTGGGGCTGCTTGGTTTAGCTATGTATACGACTAATTTACGCACCAAAGAAATAGGGGTGCGCAAAGTGCTTGGCGCATCAGTTACCCAGATAGTTACCTTGCTATCAACCGAATTGGTATTACTTATTGTACTGGCTTTTGCTTTGGTTACTCCACTGGCCTGGTACGCGATGCATAAATGGATGCAAGGTTTTGCCGACCGCACAACCATTAGCTGGTGGATATTTATTTTGAGCGGCGCTGGTATGTTGCTGGCTGCTTTATGTACCCTGAGCTTCCAAACGGTTAAGGCAGCAATAGCCAATCCGGTTAAAAGTTTACGCAGCGAATAAGGTAGTTTGCGCAATATGGAGTAGTATTATTTTAGATTTTAACACTATTTAACTACTCATTTAAGGCATTTTAGTTATTATCGTAAAACTAATGTGATATGATACGTAATTACTTTAAAATTGCCTGGCGCAATCTACGGAAACATAAATTTTATACCCTGATCAACATATTCGGTTTATCCTTGGGAATAGGCTGCAGTATAATTTTGTTTCAGTTTATAACATATCACCTTAGCTTTGATACTTATCATCATGATGCCAAACAACTTTATAAGGTTGTAACAGAACTCCATTTAGATGACGGCAGCGTTTTATTTGAACAGGGATCGCCTTTAGCTATGCTCAAGGCAAAAGTAAATATTCCTCAAATTAAGGAAGCCACCGCGGTTTTACGCATCCATAATACAACAATATCCGTAACACAACAAGGAAACGTTACATCCCAATTATTTGCCGAACATGAAAATGTTGCTATAACCGATAATCATTTTTTCGATCTGTTTGATTATGAATGGGAGCAGGGCAATAAAAACAACGCACTTAGCGAACCTAATACTATGGTGTTAAGTCATACCCTTGCCCAGAAATATTTCAACAGCCAGGATGTTATTGGTAAAACTATCAGGATCGATAATAAAAATAATTTTAAGATAACTGGTGTCATAAAAGATCACCCGGCAAATACGGATATCAAAACAGATATGTTTTTATCGCTATCAACCCTGAAAAGCATTTATCCGGACGTCGCGGAACCGTTGCAAACCGATTGGGGCTGGATTAATACAACTACAGCCGTTTATTTTCTGCTGCCTGATCATATTTCACCTCAAAGTGTAGAGACCATGATCAGAAAAATGACTGTGAGGGACTTGGGGCATAGGGTAAATGCTTTTCATTTTAAATTACAACCCCTGAGCGAAGTACACTTTGACGGCCGTTATAGCGGAATTATCCAGCGATCGTTATTAGTTACCCTTGGGTTGATAGGTCTGTTGTTGATTGTAATTGCCTGTGTTAACTTTATAAACATGGCCACCGCTCAAAGTTTTAAACGGGCAAAAGAAATAGGTACACGCAAAGTTTTAGGTAGTACTCCATCAGCTATATTTTTTCAGTTTATGGCAGAAACAGCCAGTATTACCTTCTTTGCAGCCTTATTATCTGTACTGTGGGTATGGATAACGCTGCCTGTAATTAATAACTGGCTGCAAACCAGTTTAACACTTAATTTTATTAGTGATCTCAGGCTAATATTTTTTGTACTTATTTTGTTAGTGCTTATTATTATAACAGCAGGCTTTTATCCGGCTATGTTGTTGAGCCGTTTTAAGCCGGTAAATGCCCTTAAAAATCAGCTTGGTCAAAATACAAAGTCGGCGGGGTTGGCCCGTAAAAGTTTAATCGTAGTGCAAAATGTTATAGCCCAGGTGCTGATTATTAGCACTATACTGATCACCTTACAGGTAAGATATCTCAAAACCGCGGATCTTGGATTTAACAAAAGCGCGGTGCTAATGTTGCCGGTTCCTGATAACACCAAAAGTAAAACCGATTTTTTGCGCAATCACTTATTAACTTATCCTGGTATTACAGATGTTTCCTTTTGCTACCGGGCACCGGCATCAACTGCTGATAAAGGCGGTAGTATAAAATATGATAGCCGGCCATGGGAAAAGTTTGTGGGCAGAACAATCATGGGCGATGCCGGTTATGTGAAAACATTCGGATTACGATTAATTGCCGGACGAAACCTGGCAGAAGGAGATACCGCTAAAGAATATCTGGTGAATGAAAAACTTATTCAAAAACTGGGCGTAAAAGATCCCCAACAAGTTATCGGGCACAGGCTTGCTGCCGGTGATCTTTCAGATAACCCGGGTACCATTGTGGGCGTAGTTAAAGATTTCAATTCTAAATCTTTGTATACTGCAGTTGAACCTGAATATATTACCACATTCAGAAGTGCTTACCAAAACATTGGCGTTAAGATCAGTTCAAATGATCCATCAACAATATTGGCCCACATCAAAAAAGAGTGGCAGGCAGTTTACCCTGATCATGTTTTTGAATATCGTTTTCTGGATGAGCAGATAGCTGATTTTTATAAAAAGGAAGATCTGCTCAATAAACTGATCAAATCAAGCGCGGTTATCGCCATCTTTATAAGCTGTTTAGGCTTATTAGGGCTTATTTCAATTTTAACATTGCAGCGCACCAAAGAGATAGGCATTCGTAAGGTTCTTGGCGCGTCAGTTACACATGTCACAACTTTACTTTCTGTTGATTTTTTGAAATTAGTATTTATTGCGGTGGTCATAGCTTCACCTGTAGCCTGGCTTATGATGAGCAAGTATTTACAGAATTTTGCTTATCGTATTGAGATACAATGGTGGGTATTCGCGGTTACTGCCGCACTTACCATATTAATAGCATTTATTACGGTAAGCTTCCAATCAATAAAAGCGGCAATGGCAAATCCGATAAACAGTTTACGGGATGAATAGGGCATATTGCTAATTACGGCGATAATTTATCTAAGACGCACTGTATCATAACCGTACAGGTATTGTACACTTACGAACACCTTGTTCTTAAATTAATACACAATGTATTGATATACAGGTATTTGGTATTTTGGTATGTGTTTTAATCTCTATTGCTGATTAAACTGCGAAAAATGCTGAAAAACTACTTTAAAATAGCCTGGAGAAACATAATTCGTCATAAAGGATATTCGGCCATCAATATAGCCGGGCTAACTTTAGGTATTTCTGCCTGTTTGCTGATATTCATCATCATCCGCTATGAGATGAGCTTTGATACGAGCCAGCCTAATTTTAAAAACATTTACCATATAGTACTTAAACATACTCACGAGGATGGCTTTAGTTATACTCCGGGATTGCCCGCCCCAGCTACAGATGCTTTACGGGTTGATTTTCCACAAGCAAAGATCGCCGCATTAAACTCCAGTTATGGCAGTCAGATCACGGTACCTGCTATAAGCGCCGGTAAAAATACAGGAGATAAAAAATTCACAGAAAGCATGGGAGTTGTATTTATCGAACCTCAGTTTTTTGATATTTTTAGTTTTAAATGGCTTGCAGGGGCTCCCTCTGTTTTAACCGAACCTAACGCGGTAGTTATCAGTAAAAGCACTGCTGTGAAATACTTTGGCGACTGGACTAATATCATTGGTAAAATCCTGAAAATGGATAACCTGATTGATCTTAAAGTAGCTGGTATTACTGAGGACCAACCGGAAAACACAGATTTCCCATTTAAAATAATGGTATCATATATCACCTGGAAACAACACCCCAAAGAATACTATTACGAAAATGACTGGGGCGCAATTAGTAGTAATCACCAGGTATTCATGTTAATTCCTAATACCTCTGTTAATAATATAGACAACCAACTTATATCTTTTACCAAAAAACATTATGCAACGGGTACCAAGCGGAAACTTATTTTCGCGCAACCATTAGCCCTGCTCCATTTTGACACCCGCTTTGGCAATACTTTAGGTGATCATGTCATGAGTATGGCCACCTTGCGCACGTTATCATTTATTGCCATACTGATAATCGTAATGGCTTCTATTAACTTTATAAATCTGTCTACCGCTCAATCAGTAGGCAGATCAAAAGAAGTTGGTATCCGCAAGGTATTAGGCAGTACCCGTAAACAATTGGTCATACAAATTATAGGCGAAACCACCTTAATTGTTATCGGGTCGGTCTTGTTCGCGCTCATCGTGGCAAAACTGGCTATGCCTTATTTAAAACACATTGCCAGCGTGCCTGAAAGCACGGCGCTGTTTACTGTTGATAACATCGTATTTTCGATAATAGTAATGTTTGCTGTGATCCTGCTGTCTGGTATATACCCGGCTTTGATTGTATCTGGCTTTAAACCTGTGTTAGCTTTAAAAAACAAGATCACAGCTGCTTCCATTGGTGGTATACCTTTGCGCAGGGCCTTGGTGGTGGCACAATTTGCTATATCGCAGTTGCTCATTATCGGTACCATTGTGGCGGTAAGCCAGATGGACTTTGTAAATAAGGCCGATCTTGGTTTTAATAAAAACGCGGTATTGGTAATACCCGGTTACACAGATAGCCTTAGCCTGCGTAAAATGGATTCTTTTAAACAGCGATTATTGCAAAATGCGCAGGTAGAGTCGGTAAGTTTCTCATCGGATGCTCCATCATCTGAAAACAATTCAGCCACCAACTTTTATTTTAATCATTCCACTAAAGATCCGGGTTTTAGTACTTTTCTGAAATTTGGCGATGCCGATTATTTCAAAACCTATCAATTGCATTTTGCAGCAGGCAGGGGATATGATGTAGGTGATACCGCCAGACAGGTGGTTGTTAATGAAACCTTTATTCATAAATTGGGTATTCAAAATGCCCAGGATGCCATAGGTAAAACTGTCCGGCTGGGTACAGGACCTATCTTACCTATTAGTGGTGTAGTTAAAGATTTTAAAACTAATTCTCTTCGCGAAAACGTAAAACCAATTGTTATATCGGCCCAGAAAGCCTATGAATCGCAGGTGGCTATTAAGATCAAAACCAATGACTTGAGCAAAACGGTTGCACAGCTCCAAAAAATGTGGGAAACTACATATCCGGAATACGCCTATAACGGATATTTCCTGGATCAGAATATTGCAGCCTTCTATCAGCAAGAAAACCAGATGGCCCTGGTTTATAAAATATTTGCCGGTATAGCCATTTTTATATCATGCCTGGGCTTATACGGTCTTGTGTCATTTATGGCTGTTCAACGTACCAAAGAAGTCGGCATCCGTAAGGTATTGGGAGCATCGGTAAGCAGTATCATTTATTTATTCTCCAAAGAATTTATGGTGCTGATAGCCATTTCATTTGTTATAGCAATGCCAACGGCCTGGTACCTGATGACGGGTTGGCTACAAAATTTTGCCTACCGGATATCATTAAGCCTTTGGGTATTCATCCTGGCTATTGTTTCCTCGGTGCTGATAGCCTGGATGACCGTAGGCTACAAAGCTTTAAAGGCGGCACTGGTAAACCCGGTTAAAAGTTTAAGAAACGAGTAACATAAAACTATTGCCATGATAGGTAGCTATTTAAGGTTTAGGATTTAGAAATTTTAAAAATTATGATCAGGAACTATCTGAAAATTGCCTGGCGAAACATCGTCAACAATAAAATTTATAGCGCTATTAACATATTAGGATTGGCAGCAGGTATGGCTGTTGCCCTGATTATTGGGTTATGGGTAGTGAATGAATACTCGTATGATAAGTTTTTGCCTAATTATAAGCAGTTATACCAGGTTCAGTTAAACTTTACTACACAACATGACGGTGAGCATACTCAAGCAGCCATGGCTATTCCTTTGGCTGATGTACTGCGGAAAGATATACCCGGAATAAAGTATGTGGCCGAAACAGATTGGGTGGGCTGGCAATGGCACTCGTTATTGGTTGGCGATAAAAAATTATACCTGAACGGCGGGGCAGCTGCGCCTGATTTTTTAAAGATATTTCAATATCCTTTTGTTAAAGGAAATGCTAATAACGCTTTAACCGATCCTTATTCTATTGTTTTAAATGAATCGACCGCCAAAGCATTATTCGGCGACGCCGATCCGATCAATAAATTTATCCGTATTGATAATCAACAGAATTTAAAAGTAACCGGGGTAATAAAGGATATCCCTAAAAATGCTACCAAGCAATTCACTTTCCTGACGCCTTTTAGTTTTAAGGAGCAAACAGAAACCTGGATGAAAAATGCACGTACCACGTGGACAAATAATTCCTTCAATGCTTTCGTAGAACTACAACCTGGGGTAACAGCTGAACAAATTGCGCCTAAGATCAAGAATCTGGTATATGAGCATAGCCCGCAAATGAGGCCAGCAAAACCTGAAGTAATATTACACCCGTTAAAAGATTGGCATTTATACTCTGATTTTAAAAATGGTAAAGCTGTTGGTGGTTTTATTGATTACGTCAGGATGTTCAGTATCATTGGTATACTGGTATTACTTATTGCCTGTATCAATTTCATGAACCTTTCTACCGCCCGCTCTGAACGACGAGCACGTGAGGTTGGGGTACGAAAAGCTATAGGCTCTCAGCGTAAGGATCTGATCATCCAGTTTTTAGCCGAATCCGTACTGATCACTTTTATAGCCTTTTTATTTTCGATACTATTTGTACAACTGGCTTTGCCATACTTTAATTCATTGGTTAACAGTGATATCCATATACCCTATACCGATCCAATATTTTGGAGTGTCATGATATTTTACGTGCTGCTGACTGGCTTACTGGCCGGAAGCAGGCCGGCGTTTTATTTGTCATCATTTAACCCGGTGAGGGTTTTAAAAGGTTCGATTAAGGAAGGTAAGACGGCGTCACTGCCTCGTAAAATATTGGTTGTAACGCAGTTTAGCTGTTCTATTGCATTGATCATCAGTACGATTATCGTATACCAGCAGATACAACACGCCAAGGGCAGGCCAACGGGCTATAATGCTGCCAGGTTAATGATGACTGATATGAGCGGCGACCTCAATACAAAATATGATGCCTTAAAAAATAATATGCTGGCCAGCGGATATGTAGAAAGCGTTGCGGCAGCCTCAAGTCCGGTTACCAACATATACAGTCACATGTCGCTGGATAAATGGCCGGGCAAAAGCGCAAGCGACGAAGCGGTGAATATTGCAGCTGTTTTTGTGTCTGATGATTATTTTAAGACCCTGGGAATGACACTTAAGGAAGGCAGGGATTTTACCCACAGTTGGACGGCTGATTCTACCAGTGTTATCCTAAACGAAGCCGCTGTTAAAAGAATAGGCTTGAAAAACCCCATAAACCAGTTGGTCACCTGGAATGGTAACACCGTGCCTGTGCGTGTAATTGGGGTGGTAAAGGATGCTTTGATGGAATCGCCTTTTACACCGGTTCAGCCGGCTATCTTTAGCCACGGACATGTAGCCAATAATATCATGTACCGTTTGTCGCCCAATGCCGATACGAAAGCGGCTATTAAACAGCTCACTAAAATATTTGATTCCTACAATCCGGCTTATCCGTATATATACCAGTTTGTCGACGAAGAATACAATCATAAATTCAACCTGGAAATACTGGTAGGTAAACTATCTGGAATATTTGCAGGCCTGGCTATTTTAATATCATGCCTTGGTTTGTTTGGATTGGCTGCTTACGTGGCAGAACAACGAACAAAGGAAATCGGTATTCGTAAAGTATTAGGCGCATCAGTGGGACAGGTGTGGTTGTTGCTGTCAAAAGACTTTATTTTATTGGTAGGTATAAGCTGTATTATAGCTTCGCCGGTAGCCTTTTACTTTTTACAAAACTGGTTGCAAAAGTATGATTACCGTATAACAATTGGCCCTGGCGTATTCTTATTATCAGCAGCCGCAGCCATTATAATCACCTTAGCCACTATTAGTTTCCAGGCCATAAAAGCGGCGTTGACCAACCCCGTAAAAAGCTTGCGCAGTGAATAAGCATTTGTCCAATTAAGATTTAGAAATTAGAATTTATATCATCATGATCAAAAACTATATTAAAATAGCCTGGCGTAATTTAAAACGTAACAAGGCTTACGCGTTTATCAGTGTTGTTGGGTTAGCCCTGGGGATCACCTGTGGCATTTTAATTTTCACCCTGATCACTTACCATCTGAGCTTTGATAATTTTCATAAAAACTCAGACAGGATTTATCGTTTATATACAGAATGGCATGATGATGGCATCGGCAGATCGCAGGGGGTACCGCAGCCTTTGGGGAAAACCTTTCGTAATGATTTTACACTGGCAGAAAAAACAGCCCGTGTGATCAGCTTTCATGATAACCTGATCACTATAACACAGGGCAATCAGGTCAAAAAATTTAACGAAGAGGATGGAGTAGCCTTTACCGAGCCGGAATATTTTGGTATTTTAAATTTCCCGCTGCTAAAAGGGAATATAAAAACGATCCTTGTGAAGCCCGGAGAGGCTATTTTGACCGAAAAAACCGCCCGAAAGTATTTTGGTGATGCAGATCCAATAGGAAAAGTTATTCGCCTGGATAATAAAGTTAATTTCACCATTACCGGCGTTTTGAAAGATTTGCCTAACAACACCGATCGTAAGCAGCAGGTATATGTTTCTTATGGCAACATGGATGAATATACAGACAAAAGACGCGAGGATAATTGGGGCGGTGTTTTTAGTGGAAGCGAAGTATTTACCTTACTAAAGCCATCTACCACAATAGCCAGAGCTAATAACGCTATGGCGGATATTGTAAAAAAACACTATAAAGGTCGCGACTTACAGGTATGGAAATTTAAGTTACAACCGATTTCAGATATTCACTTCAATGCCGATCTGGATGGGTATGCCGACAAGAAATACCTATGGGCTTTATTCTTTATAGGTTTGTTCCTGATCATTACTGCTTGCGTGAACTTTGTTAATTTAGCCACAGCTCAAGCCTTGAACCGGGCCAAAGAGATAGGCGTACGAAAGGTTTTAGGCAGCCTCCCACGTCAGTTATTCTGGCAGTTTATTGCCGAAACTGCTTTAATTACCCTTGTAGCGGTTATTGTGGCTATAGGTTTATCATTTCTTACGTTACCGGTAATAAACAATTTATTTCACTCACAAATGGCGTTTAAGCCTTCGCAGTATATAGCGTTTCTTGTGCTGATAAGCATATTGGTCGTATTTTTATCAGGATCATATCCGGGTTTGGTGTTAGCACGCTTTCAGCCCATATTGGCGCTTAAAAGCAAACTTTCGCAAAAGCATGTGGGTGGATTTTCGTTACGCCGTATATTGGTAGTTACTCAATTCTCTATTTCTCAAGTGCTGATCATAGGCGCAATAATTATTGTATCGCAATTGCATTATTCGCAAAACACTGATCTTGGGTTTAATAAAGATGCTGTTGTGTTACTGCCTGTTCCACAGAATGATAAGGTTAAGCTAAGTACCATGCGCAATCGCGTTAATGAAGTGCAGGGCGTCGAAAAATCATCCTATTGCTACAAGGCGCCGGCGGCTCAATCCAATAATAGTACCGATGTTCGTTTCAATCAAAGGGCCGAGGATGAGCACTGGGGTATCAATACAAAACCAGGTGACGAGAACTTCCTTGCTACCTTTGGAGTGAAGCTGGTAGCCGGGCGTAACTTTTTTCCGGCCGACACTACACGTGAATTTTTGGTAAATGAAACCTTTGTAAAAAAACTTAATCTTAAACCTCAGGATGTAATAGGTAAAATGCTGTCGGTAAATGGAAGATCAACTACAGCGCCTATTGTGGGGGTTGTAAAAGATTTTTACAACTATTCATTTCATACCGAAATATCGCCGATCTGTATCATGCCTGATTACCGGTCCTATTCCACTCTGGCTGTTAAAATTAATATGCGTAATGCCAAAACAACATTACCAGCCCTTGAAAAAATATGGAACGAAACTTTTCCCGAAGAATTATACTCATACCAATTCCTTGATGATAGCGTCGGGAAGTTTTATGAGATGGATAATATACAACTAAAATTAGTTGAAGGATTTGCGGGTATTGCTATCCTTATTGGTTGCCTGGGTTTATATGGTCTGGTATCGTTTATGGCTGTTCGCAAAACCAAAGAAATTGGGGTTCGTAAGGTATTAGGTGCCAATACTATAAATATATTATGGCTGTTTGGTAAGGAGTTTACTTACTTATTGCTTATTGCTTTTATAGTTGCAGCACCGTTGGCCTGGTGGGCAATGCACAATTATTTGCAGGATTTTAAATATCGTATCAGTATTGGCCCCGGTATTTTCCTGGTCTCTATCCTGTCAACATTCATTATTGCGTCTATTACGGTAGGCTATCGTTCAATAACCGCGGCTTCGGCTAATCCGGTAAAGAGCTTACGGAACGAATAAAATCGGGTAAAAGGTGAAAACTTAAAGGTAAAAGGCTTTGATAAAGAATAATTAGAGTTTAGAATTTCTCTTTAGTGTTTAGAATTTCAACTATTATGATCAAAAACTATTTTAAAATAGCCTGGAGAAATTTGGTAAACAACAGGGTTTACAGCGCCATTAATATTTTAGGGCTTGCCGGAGGAATGGCTGTGGCGTTGCTTATTGCCCTTTGGGTAAACAACGAGTATTCATATGACAAATTCTTGCCTAATTATGGACAGCTGTATCAGGTTTGGCGCAATTTTAACAGCAATGGCGAAACACTCACCTTTAGCAGTACATCCTTAAAATTGGCTGATGCACTTCGGAACAATTATCCTGAAATAGAATACGCTGCCGAAACAGATGGTAATGGCTCACATGGCTTAATGGTGGGTGAAAAAAAGTTTTACCTGAATGGTTCGCAGGTAGGGGGCGATTTTTTAAAAATGTTTCAATACCCCTTGTTGCGGGGAAATATGAAAGATGCACTAAAAGATCCATATTCTATTGTGTTGACAAAAGCCACCGCGATAGCTTTGTTTGGTTCTGTAGATGTTATTAACAAAACAGTTAAGATTGATAATAAGGATAATTTAAAAGTGACCGGTGTGCTGCAAGATCTGCCGGGTAATTCTTCTCTCCAATTTAAGTACCTCATACCCTTCGCTTACATGGAGGCAACCCAACCTTATGTAAAACAGGCGCGTAACGGAAGTTTCGGCGATAACGCTTTTCTGATATACGTAAAGCTTAAATCGGGAGTTGCATATAGCCAGTTAGCACCGAAGATAAAAAACATGGAAAAAGGGGAAAATAACATCAATGCCAAAAACTCCGAAGTTATTTTACAGCCCATGCATGATTGGCATTTGTTCAATGGATGGAAAAATGGAGTAGCCAGCGGTGGCTTTATTGAGTATGTGCGCCTTTTTAGTATAATCGGAATTTTGGTTCTAATGATCGCCTGCATTAACTTTATTAACCTCACAACCGCACGGTCTGAAAAACGGGCGCGGGAAGTAGGTATACGTAAAGCTATCGGCTCTCAGCGTAAACATTTGATTTTTCAGTTTTTAACAGAATCAACCATCATTACATTTATAGCATTCTTCTTTTCGATACTGTTTGTACAAATTGCGTTAACACCTTTTAACGCGCTTACAGGCACAACCATTAGCATACCCTTTCAGCGTGCTTCTTTTTGGTTAATAACAATTACCTGTGTGTTACTTACTGCTCTTATTGCAGGCAGCAGACCCGCATTTTATTTGTCTTCATTTAACCCGGTTAAAGTACTGAAAGGGACTATACAAGTAGGGCGCTCCGCTTCATTTTCAAGAAAGATGCTGGTAGTTATGCAATTTAGCTGTTCAATTGCATTGATCATTGGTACCATTGTAATTTACAGACAGATCCAGTATGCGCGAAACCGGCCTTCTGGTTATAATATTAATCGTTTGGTAACTACCAATTCAAATAGTGATCTGGGTAAAAACTATCAGGCATTGAAAGACGAATTATTACAAAGTGGAGCCGTTCAAAATATAACTCAGGCTTCAAGTCCGGCTACTGATATTTATCTGCACAATGATATTGACAACTGGCCAGGCAAATTAGCAGGTGAAACAGTTGAAATGGGGGTGGTTTTTATCACAAGTGATTATTTTAAAACTTTGGGTATGGATATGAAGCAAGGCAGGGAGTACACTGGCATTGCTGCAGATACTTTAAATTTGATGTTTAATGAAGCAGCTATTAAACGCTTAAGATTAAAAGACCCCATCAGTCAGATCATACAGTATAACGGAAATAAGATGAAGATCATCGGTGTAACGAAAGATGCTTTAATGACTTCACCATTCGCCAAGGCAGATCCAACGATGTTTGTTTACAGCACTTATCCGCAGGATAATATTATTTATCGCCTGGCACCAAACGTAAACCCGCATAATGCTATTGAAAAGATCAATCAGATTTTTACTAAATACAATCCTGCTTACCCATTTACCTACCACTTTGTTGATGATGATTATAACCGCAAATTCAGTCAGGAACTGCTTATTGGTAAATTATCAGGCATATTTGCCGGCTTAGCCATTTTTATATCGTGCCTGGGCTTATTTGGCCTCGCTGCTTATATAGCAGAACAGCGTACTAAAGAAATAGGCGTACGTAAGGTATTAGGCGCTACGGTGAGCCAACTGTGGTTTTTGCTGTCCAAAGATTTTGTATTGCTGGTTATTATCAGTTGCGTTATTGCATCGCCGCTGGCTTTATACTTTTTGCAGAACTGGCTGCAGAAATATGACTACCGTATAAGTATAGGGCCGGGGGTTTTTCTTATTTCGGCTGTGGCAGCAATAGCCATTACACTTTTAACCATCAGCTTCCAGGCTATTAAAGCGGCGATAGCCAATCCCGTAAAAAGTTTAAGAAGCGAATAAGCATAAAGCCGAAAACTTAGGGCAAAGGGCTTTTGGCTTTCTGCTTTAAGTTTCCGGCTTTTTTATTGTATCATAACCGTACGCTCCGTGTTACATAAGCGAACAGTATTCATAGAGCTTATTAGATATAAAGCATTGATTTATAGATAATTGATATTTTGGTATGTTATTGATACTTGATTGGCAGAATTGAATTGATATTTTTAAACAAAAACAAATACGTACCAATCAAAAATAAATACTTAAAATGCTATCACTCCAACATATTTCGAAATACTACCAGGTAAGCGGACTTAAAAATTTTGTACTTAATGATCTTAGCCTTGAAATTGATGAAGGCGAGTTTGTATCTATCATGGGGCCGTCGGGCTCAGGTAAATCATCATTACTTAACATTATAGGCATGCTTGATGAACCGTCTGAAGGATACCATTACTTTGCAGGTCATGCGGTGCATCAATTGAAAGAGAAACAGCGCTCCGCATTATACAAACAATATGTTGGCTTTGTTTTTCAGGCTTATCATTTAATTGATGAACTCACCGTTTATGAAAACATCGAAACACCATTAATTTATCAGGATTTCAAAGGCGCTGAGCGTAAAGCCATGGTGGCTGATATATTAGACCGTTTTAATATTGTAGGTAAAAAAGATCTTTTCCCTGCGCAATTATCCGGCGGGCAGCAGCAATTAGTGGGTATAGCCCGTGCACTGATTGCCAAACCAAAATTGTTATTAGCAGACGAGCCTACCGGCAACCTCAATTCCAAACAAGGGGAGGAGATCATGGAATTATTCCGTAAGCTTAACAAGGAGGATGGGGTTACTATTATCCAGGTAACGCATTCTGAGAAAAATGCTGAATATGGTTCGCGTATCATTAATCTTTTAGATGGTAAAATCGAATCCTCAAAACAACTCTGATCATATACTAATGCGATATTTTAAATTTATATTTTTTGGTTTAATAGTCTTATCGGCTATTAACGCACAAGCTCAAACAGATACACTAACTACTATAAGGCAATGTATAGATGTTGCTATCAGAAATAATCTGGATGTAAGGAAAAGTGAGTTGGATATGCAGCGCCTGGGAGTAAATTATAAGCAGGCCAAAGATAATTTGCTGCCATCATTAAACGGCCAGGTAGATCATAGCCTTAACAGTGGCCGTAGTATCAACCCGTTTACCAATAGTTATGTGACGCAATCATATACTTCTGGTAATTATAGCTTAAATGCCGGTTTAACCCTGTTTAGTGGTTTGCAGAACCTGAATGCCATTAAGCAAACCTCATTGGCTTATCAGGCTGGTAAAATGGATTTTCAACAGGCAAAAGACCTGGTAACTATTAATGTGATAACCGCTTATCTTTTAGTTTTAGATAATACCGAACTTTTAGCCCAGGCTTACAATCAGCTTGATGTATCCAAAAAGCAGGTTGAAAGGTTAGAAATATTAGAAAAGGATGGCGCTAATAAACTGCCTTCTGATTTGTATGATTTGAAAGGTCAGTACGGCGATAATGAACTTAATGTGGTGACCACCAAAAATAACCTGGAAGCATCTAAATTAAGTTTGGTGCAGATATTGAATATCCCTTATAACAGAAACATTAAATTGGAACCTATAAGTGTAGCCGATGTTGCTGCACAAAGCGGAGAAAATGCCGACCAGATCTTCGATACAGCGCTAAAACAATTGGCTTATGTAAAAGCAGCTGAATTAAGACGCCAAAGTGCCGAAAAAGGTGTAAAAGTTGCCAAGGGCGCCTTATCGCCTTCAATCTCATTATTTGGAGGGGTAATTACAAATTATTCAAGCGCTGCACAGAATTCGACAGTTAGCGATTCATCTATAGTGCCAACCAAGCAGTTTGTTAATACCCCTACGGGCAAGAGCACAGTTTATACAACAGAGTATACTAATACTTTCAAGAATATAGGTTATTATGACCAGTTTAAAAATAACTATAGCACCCAGTTTGGAGTTACTTTAAAATTGCCGATTTTAAACTATTTCCAAAATCGGAATAAGGTAAAACTGGCTAAAATTGATCTGCAGGAATCAAAATATGTAGAAGAAAACACCAAAAACGTTTTGCGGCAAAATGTAGAACAAGCGTATGTTAACATGACGTTGGCATATAACCGGTATAAAGTGTTAGTAGAACAGGTTAAAGCTTATAAAGAATCGTTCAGAACAGCAGAGATCCGTTTCAATGCGGGTGTACTTACCTCAGTTGATTTTGTGGTAGCCAAAAATAATTTTGATAAGGCCAACATCAATCTTATTAATGCCCGGTACGATTGTTATATCTATAATAAAGTACTTGATTATTACATGGGGCGACTGACCTGGTAAATAGAGATATACTGATTCTGTAAAAAATTTATACTTTTATTCCCAGATTTTAATTCCTGATATCCGGCGTATAATGTTTTATATAAAATTATAAAACATTATACGCCGGATATTGCTAATTATAAAACTGTTAGTTTAAAGCAACTTTAACATATTTACATCAATCACCTTAAAAACAACGCTAAACATGAAAAAAACAATTATCTTAACTTTAAGCATCTGCTTATTCACTATTGGTATTGCTTCTGCCCAAATAATACCCAACTTTTCTTTTGGTTTAAAAGGTGGTTTAAACTATGCTTCTTTTCCTTCAAGCGGAGTATTTAATAATAATAACCGTGCTGGTTATCTGGCAGGTTTTTGGGCCAGAGTAGGTGGTTTAGGTTTTAATTTCCAACCCGAGCTTTATCTTACCAGCAAAAATATTAATGTAAATGCTGCTAACGAACCTGAGAACAAGGCTAAATTCACCAGTATTGATGTACCACTGTTGTTGGGCGGAAAAATAGGTGCATTTGGTTTGGGTGGCCGTTTTTACGGTGGACCTGTACTTTCGTTTGCTGTAGATAAAAATCAAAGTTTTGCGGAATCTGCTGGTGAAGCCACTCACTTAAATTACAAAAGTGCCAACTATGGCTTTCAGATAGGCGCCGGTGTTGATATCAGCAGTTTTTCTGTTGATTTACGTTATGAGGGTGGTTTAAATAAGATTGCTTATGGTGATGGTAATTCGCATACCCGTGTAAATGTTTTTAGTCTTGCATTGGCTTATAAGCTATTTTCACTATAAAGAAAATCGATCTTAAAGTAAAAAGACCCGCCATTCAGCGGGTCTTTTTATTGTGTAAATTCAATAAGCTTTTTTAAATAATCATCCTGCTTATTTTACCACATCAACCCATTGTCCTTTGATCAGGCTGTTGATGGAGTTGTTATACATGGCTTCGCAATAAACTGCCGGCAGATAATAATGACCGGCGTAAGCGGCATTCAGCATCACATAGTAGGTAACTTCTTTACCTTCCACTAAACTAAAGTAAGTATTCACCCGGTCGTCTCGAACATCCCTGTAGTCGGATGGAGATGATTTAAATACCTCATCATTGTTCAGCATCCGGCTGTTCAGTATTTCCCAGCCCGATGGGAATATTTGTGTTAGGGCCAGATTATCATACCGGCCACGCCTGCCCGGATTTTTGATATTTACCTGCGCTACAAAATCGGTACCTTGTTTTAATGTTGTTGGATCAACGGGTTTGCCACTCATAGTAAAGTAACCAACCCTCATTTCCATCACCTGCGGATCAATAAAGGTTTTTACATCAAGGCCGGATGATGGCTGACCTTTTTGTATCAGTCTTATATATAGCTTGTTGGTGCCGTTGTTTTTAACCATCACTTTCCCGCCGTTTGCAGCCAAACCCGCCTGCCACATATAAGAGGCCGAATTGATATTCCCCTTTGAAACACCGCCATCATAGCTAAAGGTAAGCTTGCTGGCAGACTTGTTTTGCCCGCAATATTGCGCTATGGAAATAAGGGAGTAAGCCGTGGTTTGGGTGCTATACCAGTCGTCCTGTGATAATCTTGCGGCTACAGTACGCAATAAGCCCGCTGCTTTTTGCTGCTGCCCGAGCAGTGTAAGTGTTTCCAGGATCATGGCTTCATCGCGCAGATCAGACCCATAAGTGCCATACATAGTGTTGTATGGTTTAATGGTAGTTGGCAAGTTGATTACCATTTTTAAGCCAGCCTCTGGTTGCCCGGCAAGTTTATAAGCTGCTGCCAGACGCCATTTAGCCTCTATGCTGATGTATTTAAACTCCCTGAGCCGGTTCATGGCCCCTAACTCTGGTGCACCGGCTAAGGCCAGCAGATACAGGCGATAGGCCTGGTTCAGATCATCACCATAAAATTTATGCGGATCCGGCGCCCAGGTTTGCGCTTTTTGTTTTTGATATTTTTTCCATTGCTCCATAAAACCAATAGGCAAACTGTAACCTTTGGCCTGGGCTGCCAGCATAAAATGTCCGGCATAATTGGTTCCCCATTCATCCGCATCGCCATAACCAGGCCAGTAGCTCAAGCCGCCACCCTGTACCTGGAAGCCGTTGAGCCTGTTGATAGTTGCTTTGATATTTCGTTCGGCCTCGGCCTTTTGAATAGGTGAAAGATCAAGCAGTTGCCCAAGATACAATTGCGGGAATGCCGAAGACGTGGTTTGTTCTACGCAACCATGTGGATAGGCTATCAGGTAATCGAGCCGTTTGCTTAGGTTTAATGGCGGTATAGAGGCAATTTCAAGCGTATTTTTATTGGTGCCACTGATGCCTACAGCCTGATATGCTGTATTCCAGATCTCGCCTGGTTTAAGTTCCTTTTCCAGCATGCGTGTTACCGGCGGATTAGGATTGCGTACATTCAGTTCCACATCATAAGCAGCAGTTTCTGAACCACTTTTGGCTATGATCTTTACCTTGCCTACACCTACAAAATCCTTAACATCCAAATCAAATGTAACCAGTTGATCGCCTGTTTTAGCAAAAGTTATGGTTTTTGAATTATTACCTGCCAGGTTACTGAACGCGTTTGATTGTACGGATACAGTAACCGTTTTAATATTAGGTTCCATAGCGAATACGGTAACCGGTAATTGCACTTTTTCTGTAGGGCCAAGCACACGTGGTAATGTGGCTAATATCATCAATGGCTTTTTAACGGCGACGGCTTTATCAGCAAAACCATAGCTGCCATCGTGCCCGGCAATTACCATAGCCTTAACAGAACCTACATATTGAGGCAGTTTAAAGGGCGTAGTTTGTTTTTCGCCTTTGTCCAGGTGAAATGGCCCCAGGAATTTTACAACGGGTTTAAAACGGTTTACAGACACGTTTTTGTTGGTGCCCAGATTGCCATCGCCACCTATGCTTAAAATACGTTCCAGACCGCCGCCAAAAGCACCTATCACATAATCAAACAGATCCCAGGTTTTTACACCCAGCGCCTCCCGGGCATAAAAAGCCTCATGCGGGTTTGGTGTTTTATAATTGGTGATATCCAGCAAGCCTTCGTCAACTATGGCAATGGTATAGGTCATTTCCTTGCCTGATGCTTCGGATACGGTAATGGCCGACTGTGTTTCGGGACGTATCTTATCAGGCATGCTGATCACCGGTTTTAGAATGGTTTCCGGATTATCAACCTGTAAAGGAATAGCCCCATACATACGGATAGGCAGGTCGTTAACCGTTTGCGAATGTCTTTGCAACAAGGTAACGTTCACAAATACATTGGGAGTCATGGTTTCATCAACCGTAAAGCGGTATTGGGTTTGACCTTTTTTGGTGTCTATCCAGGTAGTTCTTAAAACTTTGCTGCCGTTTTCAAAGCTGATCAGCGCCCTGCCATCAGCAGCGGTTGGTATAGTTAACGTGGCCTGTTCGCCTACTTTATAGCTGGGTTTATCAGAGGTGAACGATAGCATCGCCGCTTCGGTAGGGTTGGTTTGCTGTAACCTTTCCGACCAGTTTGGCCAATCCACATAAATGAATTTCCCGGTGGAGTGTCCTGTTTGCTCATCCTTTACCTTAATCAGGTAACGGCCCCAATCGGCTTTAGGTACACGTAATGTCCATTTACCCTGCCCGTTAGTAACCTGTACGGTAGCCGCTTTAATAAGCTTGTTATATTTATCCTGCGTAAAATTGCTTGTTTCGTTGCCGGTTTGATCCCACCACCAACGCCATTGTACTTTGTACAGTTCCAGCTGAACGGTACGGGTACCGGTCAGTGCGTTACCATGTACATCTACATCGGCTATATCAACCTGATGATCCTTATCCGTAACCAACATGCCCGAAAGCTCGCTGCCTTGGGGTGTTTTAATGCCCACATAGCCCGGATATACGTTATAAGGCAGCGTAGTTTGCTGAATGCTGAAATTGCCTCCGGGTTCAAATACTTTAACCAGGAAATTAGCCCTTAGCTGCCCCGGGGCCTGTTTTTCTACATTGATATTGGCATCTACATCCGCAACGCCATCTGCGCTTAACTTACCGTCAAATACAGTTTGGGTTTGTGTGTTGAAGGCCAGTGTTGGGTCGTCAAAAACATAATCCCCATATTTTTTGAAGCTTGTGGTTTGGGGTGTTAAAAAGGCGTCGACCTTAGCTTTCAGATTTTGCGCGGCCCCGCCAAATAACCATTGTGCGCTCAGTTTTCCATTGGCATTGTTGCCTTTGGTTAGCTCGGCAGCCCCACCAAATGAAAGACTTAGCTTCATTCGGTTTGGCATAATGGTTTCTACCTTGATCTTCTTTTCAAACAAAGCCCCGCCAACTTTTACCTTAGCTATCCAGTTACCAGTGGGTGATGAGGTTTCTGTAGCGGTATGGAAGCTATAAAAGCCATCCAACGCTGTTGTTTTAGTGATACGTCTGTATAATTTACCGTTAGGGTCATATAACTCAAACTGAACCGGATGATCTGGCGGCAATGTTTTTAGTTTATCCTCCAATATAAAAGATACATATATGGAATCGCCCGGACGCCAAACTCCGCGGTCTCCATAGATAAAGCCTTTGAGGCCGCTTTGTACTTCTTCGCCGCCTACATTAAAGCGGGTAAGGGGCAAGGAACTGCCGTCGTCCAGCTTTAAATAGCCCCGCTGAGCGCCTTTTTTGGCCACCAGCAAATATGGTTTACGCTTCAGATCAAATTTTGCAATACCATCTCCGCCGGATGTAGTTTTGTAGATCACCTGTTTCTGATAATCCAACAGTTCCAGATCCACACCACTCATCGGTTGAGCGCTTAAAATATCAGTGACAGCTACCAGCATACTATTATTGGTACCGCGCTTGGCAATAAGACCGATGTTAGAAGCTATAATATTGCGTGTTGCCCAGCGCTCTTTGGTAAAATAGGATGGGGTACAGGCATTATTTCTGTCCTGCCAGTTATAACCCTCGGGGTAAAAGTTATCATAGCGCGACCAAAAGTCATCGTCTTCGTCATTTACCTTACTGTTATCATTATAATATTCGCCTTCATTATATACATCATCATCACCATTGTCGCTTTTTACACCTGCTCCGGCGATACTGCAGTTATACAGCGAATATTCTTTTCTGAAACCGATCACTACACGATAAATAGCTCCTGGCTCAGTGCGGATCATTTGATCCAAATCGAGCATAAAGCGGTTCTTTTTATTCAGGTTCAGGCCTTTATCATTATCAAGCCTGATGGTTTTTTGAACCACTGGTTTACCCACCTGGCGTAGTTCCTGAGCGCCATCAAAACCATTGCTCTGGAAATACTGCGGTACATTGCTTTCGTATATCTTAATGATGCTTACATCAACGGCATTCAAGTTCACCGCTTCAAAAGGCATCATTAATTTACCGGAATCGGGGAGGATAACGCCTTTGCCCGGTATGGTCACAGCCGGTAGCCGGTTTTCAAAAAACACGCTGGCAGTATACGTTTTGGTGATTTTTTTGTGCGATATATTTTCAACACCTTCATTTACAACGATGCTGTAATTGCCCTCAAGATTTTCAGGAGAATATAACTTTACTGTGCTTCCGTCAATGGTATAAGCAGGGTCGGTAATGTTGTTGATGCTTATAAGGCCGTTCAATTCCTGCCCAACCAGTATATTATCAGAAAATTGCACCAATACATATTGGTCATTATCCTGCACGGCCCGTATATTCAATACTCTAAAATCGCCTATAGCGGGTACATCAAAGTGTTGGTTGCCTTTTTTGTCAACATTCAGGCTGCTGCCATCCCAGTTAATAGTAACTGGTGTAACCTTGTTCGATTGTCTTTTTAAGCCGGTTATTTTAAAATGATGTGCTTTGGTACCTGTATTATGCTCCCAGCTTATTTTTACGGGAAAATCGTAATTAACGGTCAATAGTTTTTCAACCAGGGCTGGGTTTTCTGTATCGGCGGTTTGGATAATACCGTCCAGCTTCATTTCGTCAATAGATGTATTTGTGGCGGTTGTTAAGCCATTAAAGCTTACGTTAAAGTCGGGCTTTACTACCTGAAAGCCGAACTTAAAATGATCAAATTTATGCGGTACTTCGATTAATTTACCCAGGTCAAAATCAACCGTATAACTTTTTTCTGGCTCAAGTTTTCCTGCTGGTTTAAATTCAATTGTCCGGGAATCCACCCAATAAGCTTTACCCTTTACTGAGGGGGAAAGATCGAAGAGATCATCACTCAGCTGTTCGTTTTGCTGATGAGTAACCTGTACCTGCCCGGCTAAGCGTATTCTGATTGTGCTTTCTTTTGAGATAACCCCAGTAGTATATGATTCGATATACTTGTTAAATGCTGGATCGACTGCCGTTTTTTTACGGCCATTGGCAATAATGTATACAACTAATAAGATGAGTGCAAGTGACGCGCCTATAGTAATGATACTTTTGCGTCTGCGGAATCTGGTATATCCGTTCTCCATGGAATAGGTTTATTTATAGTCATGTAAATTATAAAATTTATGAGAATAAATAATTAAACGGAAAACTTATTTTACGGGGAATTATAATATCATAACACCGGGTTTATTTAACACCGGGAGCTTAATGAAATTCATTTCAACGATGCTTTCAGGTAAAAAAATGAATTTTTTATCGTAAATATTCTTGCCTATATAGTAGCTGAGCCAGTATTCGTTATTAAGACCGAATGTTTGCTCATCAATAGGTTCAATAAGCTTAAACGCCTGCCCGGGAACTTGAGGGAACATGTGGCGCAGCGTTGATGTTTTTACCTGTACACCGTCTTTTTCGCCATAACCTTTTGAGGTAACCAGCACATTCTCGATGGGCTCATTCTTGAGGTTGATGAGATACACATACCATACTTTGCTTTCTATATTCTCACTTTCCAATGCAACCGCTACTGCAATATCCTGTACGTTATTTTCGGGAAGGTCTTTTATCATGTTTTATTAGTTGACTGTGTGAGTGGTTGATTAGGTGAGTAGTTAAATAAATGATAGAACAACTATTCACTTAATCAACCTAATCAACCATTCAAAAAAATCATTTCTTTTTTGCTGCTGCTTTTTTCTTTGCAGGTGCTTTAGCTGCTGGTTTTGCCGTTGCCGCTTTACCAAACCGGCCTTTTTTAGCATCCTTTGGCATAGCGTTGGCCAGGGCCTTGCATTCTTCATAAGTAAGTGTTAACGGATCCCTATCTTTAGGAATCTTTACGTTCAACTTACCAAATTCAATATAAGGGCCCCAGCGACCATTGAGTACTTTAACTTCGGGATCTTCGTCAAAAGATTTAATTAGTTTCTCAGCGTCTTTTTTGCGCTTGGCATTGATCAGTTCGATTGCCTGCTCTTCGGTAACATCCAGCGGATCAATTTCTTTCGGCAAAGAAACAAACGCGCTATTATGACTGATATAAGGTCCGAAGCGGCCAATAGCTACCTTCATTACTTTACCTTCGTACTCACCCACAACCTTGGGTAACTTAAACAGTTCCAGTGCTTCATCAAGACTGATAGTTTCTATACTCTGGCCATTTCTTAAGCTCGCGTAAAGTGGCTTTTCTTCGTTTTCATCAGTTGCACTGTCACCTATCTGCACAAAAGGGCCATAGCGGCCAATACGTACCGATACTTTTTTGCCGTTTTCCGGATGTACACCTAATTCGCGCTCACCGGTGGCTTTATCCGCAGTCTCAATGGTGCTTTGAACTTCTTTATGGAAAGGATTATAAAAATCATGAAGCATCGCTGTCCACTCTTTTAAGCCTTGTGCTATTTCGTCAAATTGCTTTTCAACGCTTGCTGTAAAGTTAAAATCAACAATATCATTAAAATACTGTACCAGGAAATCGTTAACTACCGCACCAATATCCGTAGGGAATAGTTTACCCCGTTCAGCGCCTGTATTTTCGGTTTTATTTTCCTTAACGATAGCATCACCTTTTAGGGTCAATACTCTGAAATTGCGTACTTTCCCTTCGCGCTCTTCCTTAACTACATAACCACGGTTTTGGATGGTTGAGATGGTAGGAGCATAAGTTGATGGCCGACCGATGCCTAATTCTTCCAGTTTCTTAACCAAACTGGCCTCCGTATAGCGCGCTGGTGGACGGGAAAAGCGTTCCGTAGCCGACATTTCCTGTAAAGCCAGACGCTGACCTCTTGTTAAAGGAGGAAGCATGGTGTTTTCGCCATCCTGTTGGGTATCCTCTTCATCATCATCGGCAGATTCCAGGTACACCTTCAGGAAACCATCAAACTTCATTACTTCCCCATTGGCTGTCAGTTCTTCCGGGCGAGTGGAAATACTGATCTTAGCGGTTGTTTTTTCAAACTGTGCTTCACTCATCTGTGAAGCGATAGCGCGTTTCCAGATTAGCTCATACAGACGCTTTTCTGATGAATCTCCATCAATGGTATGATTATTAAAATAAGTTGGCCTTATTGCCTCATGCGCTTCCTGGGCACTGGCATTTTTGGTTTTATATTTACGGTGCTGGTGGTATTTTTCGCCGTAAGCCGATATGATCTCTTGTTGAGCAGCATTTAAGGCGGTTTCTGACAAGTTAACCGAGTCGGTACGCATATAGGTAATATTACCCGATTCGTATAGCTTTTGAGCAACCTGCATGGTACGGGCCACAGAGTATCCCAATTTCCTGCTGGCCTCTTGTTGTAATGTAGATGTTGTAAATGGCGCTGCAGGGGAACGTTTTGCAGGTTTTGTCTCTAACGAGCGGATATCAAAATCGGCCCCAATACAATCGGTGAGGAATTTCTCAGCATCTTCCTGTTTGCTAAAACGCTCGGAAAGTTCTGCTTTGAACGCTTCTTTACCTTTACCAAATATGGCTACTATTTTAAAAGCAGCTTCTGATTTAAATTTATTGATCTCCCTTTCGCGATCAACGATGAGCCTTACGGCTACTGATTGTACACGACCGGCAGATAAAGATGGTTTTACTTTTTTCCACAAAACAGGAGAGAGCTCGAAACCTACTAATCTGTCCAATACCCGGCGTGCCTGCTGGGCATTAACCAGGTTATAGTCAATTTTACGTGGAGTATCAATTGCCTTTAATATAGCTGGTTTGGTTATTTCGTGAAAAACAATACGCTTGGTGGTGGCATCTTTTAAACCCAGTGTTTCAAATAAATGCCAGGATATGGCTTCTCCCTCACGGTCCTCGTCCGATGCGAGCCAAACCATTTCGGCTTCTTTAGCTAATTTCTTTAATTCACTGACAACTTGCTTTTTATCGGCTGGTACTTCATATTTCTGGGTAAAGTTATTAGCTATATCAATCGCGTCTTCAGATTTTATCAGATCACGGATATGGCCGTAACTTGATTTAACCGTAAAGTCTTTCCCAAGATATCCTTCGATGGTTTTGGCTTTCGCCGGAGATTCAACTATGAGTAGGTTTTTGGCCATTTAAGCAGTTATTTTTTTGCAAATAAAACATAAAGAAAGTGAAACGCAAATTTGTTTTCGGAAAAGCATGGAAGCTTTTACGGCTGAGCGGATAAATAGTTGGAATGCAGGATTATTATTAAAGCGAGGTTTTACAACGTTTTGATAATGAAAATTGCAGGGCCAGCAGTTCAGCGTCAGTAAGCAGTAGGGGATGCCTACATCAGGAAACCACCACCCAGAAGGTCATTCCCTTCATAAAATACAGCCGACTGGCCCGGTGCTATACCCGATACATTATGATGAAAATCAACTTTCATATGTTCGCCCATTTGTACAATGCTGCTTTGTGTACCGGCATCCTTGTACCGAATTTTAGTAATAGCTTCTAAAGGCTCATTAATATTGGCATATTTAACCAGGTTAAGGTTTTTAACCCAGGCCTGTTTGCGTTCCAATTCATCAGCGGTACCTAAAACAACCGTATTTGTTTGCGGATCTATAGCCGTAACAAACATAGGATGGCCCAATGCTATACCTAAACCCTTACGTTGGCCTATGGTATAAAACGGATATCCCTGATGCTTGCCCACTACGGTGCCGCTGGTAAGCGTAAAGTTACCCGGACCTATACGATCATCCAGATCTTCAACTTTGTGTCTTAAAAAGGCCCTATAGTCATTGTCAGGCACAAAGCAGATCTCATAGCTTTCGCTTTTGCCGGCAAGTTCCATCTGCCCCATATCCATAGCCATTTGCCTGATCTCGGGTTTTGAGAAACTACCTAAAGGGAATTTTGTACGGGCAAGATTTTGCTGGGATACACCCCACAATACGTACGATTGATCTTTGTTTTCGTCTTTTCCCTTTGATATTACGTAACGCCCGTTATGCAAGCGGATGTTAGCGTAATGTCCTGTAGCTATAAATTCGCAATCGAGTTTATCGGCACGTTTTAAAAGGGCATCCCACTTAATATGGGTGTTGCATAGCACACATGGGTTAGGGGTGCGGCCTGCAAGGTACTCATCCACAAAATTGTCGATCACAAAATCGCCAAATTCACTTCTGATATCTAATATATAATGAGGGAAACCATAACCCACCGCTAAAGCACGGGCGTCATTGATACTATCCAGACTGCAGCAGCCGGTTTCTTTTGAACTACCGCCAGATGAGGCATAGTCCCAGGTTTTCATAGTAAGCCCGATAACCTCATAGCCCTGCTCATGCAGCATCACCGCTGCTACCGAACTATCAACCCCACCACTCATTGCCACTAATATCCTGCCATGCTTACTCATAATTTTGCAAAGATACCTTTTTGGTTTTGATGTTAATACTTTATTAGTCAGCCGAGGGTAAAATGGAAGAATGAAAAAAGAAACAGTAATTAACCATTGGTTAATTACTGTTAATAATCAAACTGTTAATTAAATTATATAAAGAGTTACTTTGTCAGATATTATGATGCTGGTTAACGGAAAAAAACATTAATATTCTTATATGTTTTAAAAACAAAAAAAGCCAAATCGAAAAACTACCTAAAAAATGCATTTTAATTAATCATAAAGCATAAAATTTAACACTTTATTGCTGTTTAATCTCTACATAAATTTTAACAGGGCACTCATTTTTTTGCGATTATTTTAATGAATAAATGTACAGATGACCATTGTAAAAAGTATGTAAGTTTTTTGTTAAAAAAAATGCAAAAGTGTATTACACTCTTGTAACATCACGTTTACATTTTAAATTTGCTATACCCTAATTAATTTAAAATGATAAGCCAGTTAACATTAGAGCAAAAACTGCAAGGAGTGATTTTAGTGATTATTTGTTTTGTTGCCATAGCAAATTACCTGATTAAATAATTGCCCGGACCGAACAGTGAGGAAAATTTAAGGTGCTCTTTCGAGCACCTTTTTTTTGCAACAAAGTATAGGTATAGGTTTATAATTATGGGTTGCGGGTTTGACCATCGCCTTTAACCAACCACTTATAACTGGTTAGTTCTTCAAGCCCCATAGGGCCACGGGCGTGGAGTTTTTGTGTGCTGATACCAATTTCGGCACCAAGACCAAATTGGGCGCCGTCGGTAAATGCGGTTGAAACATTGGCATAAACCGCGGCAGCATCTACATCATTTAAAAATGTAGCAATATGCTCGGCATCTTCACTGATAATGGCTTCGCTATGTTTTGAACCGTTTACTGCAATATGTTTAAGCGCCTGGTCAAAATTATCTACCGTTTTAATAGCCATTTTCATTGACAGGAACTCGGTACCGAAATGCTCAGGTTGTGCTTTATGCAACAAATCATCGGGGTATATACCTTTTAATTCGGCGTAAGCTGCCTCATCGGCAAATAGCTCTACCTGTTTTTGTTTTAATAAATGGGTAATCCTTGGAAGATCATTAATGCGTGACGAATGGATAATTAAACAGTCGAGCGCGTTACATACGCTTACCCGACGCGTTTTGGCATTGGCTATAATTTGCGCGCCTTTTTCCAGATCGCCAGATTCATCAAAGTAAGTGTGAACAATACCAGCACCGGTTTCAATTACAGGGACTTTACTGTTGTCCCGGACAAAATTGATCAACGACTGGCTCCCTCTTGGTATCAGCACATCCACAAAGCCAACGGCATTTAACAAAGCGGCGGTGGCTTCACGATCAGCGGGTAATAAGGTCACAATATCGGTATCCAGCTGATGCTTACGCAATACTTTATGAATAACCGAGATAATGGCCCGGTTAGAGAAATCGGCATCGCTGCCGCCCTTTAAAATGCTGATATTACCGGTTTTAAAACAAAGGGCAAATACATCAAACGTTACATTGGGCCGGGCCTCATAAATAACCCCTACAACCCCCAGAGGAACCCTGACCTTTGTAATAGACAAGCCATTGGGCATATTAGTTTGTGAAAGCTGTTTACCCAGTGGACTATCTAAAAGGGCAACATTTACTATATCACCGGCTATGGCTTCAATGCGGGCGGCGGTAAGTTTCAGCCGGTCGTATTTTGAATCGGAGCTATCCATCCGGTCAAGATCTTTTTGATTCTCGGCCAACAGATAACCGGTTTGTGCAATGGCTTCGGCAGCTACATCCTGCAATACCTGGTTAATAATGGCAGGGGCAAGGGCGGGCTTTCTGCCTGCAATAAGCGCGTTTTTAAAATAGTTATCGTATTCCATTGCTGTTAACCCTGTAAATAAAGATAATCATAATGCACCAATGGCTTTTGGTTTTTCTGTCCAACACGTTCTCTGGCTTTATCTGCTCCATATTCGGCGATGCCCAAGCCCACTTGCTTGTTTTTTTCGTCAACCAGTTTTATAATATCACCCTTTTTAAAGTCGCTTACCACTTTAACAATACCTACCGGCAATAAACTGGTGGCTTTGCTGGACACTAAGGCAGTCCTGGCACCTTCGTTAACCTGTACAACGCCTGTAGCCGATTTTTCAGAATGGGCAATCCATTTCTTTTTGCCGGATGCTTTTTTAGTAGGGATAAAACGGGTATGTATAACCTTGTTTTCCAGCACATCGGTCAATATATTTTCACGGGTGCCGTTGGCTATATGTACGGCTATTCCCAGTTGCGCCGTTTTTTGCGACATGGTTGATTTAGTGATCATGCCACCACGACCAAATTGCGACCGGCCCGAGGTAACAAACTCCGCGAAATCAACCACAGAGCCATTAACTTCTTCAATTACAGCAGATCCAGGTGCGTTGGGGTTGCCATTATATATACCATCAACATTGGTTAGTACGATAAGGGCCTGGGCATTCAGCATAGAGGCAATAAGACCGGCAAGCTCGTCATTATCCGTAAACATGAGTTCTGTTACCGATACTACGTCATTTTCATTCACAACAGGTATCACCTGGTGCTGTAATAGCAGCTCCAGGCAGTTTTTCATGTTCAGGTAGTGCATTCTGTCCCTGAAATCTTCTTTGGTGACCAGTACCTGCGAGCAAAGGATATCAAAACGCTCAAAAAGACTGGAGTAGGTATTGATCAGCTTTACCTGGCCTATGGAGGCCAATAGCTGCCTTGCGGCGATAGCATCATATTTTTCGGAAATGGTGATCAAACTCCGGCCAGAAGCTACCGCTCCTGATGATACCAGGATCACCTCCTTGCCTTGTTTTTTGATCGCCGCTATCTGCTCAACCAGGTGTTCTATCCGTTGCAGGTTGGGTAAGCCATTTTCCTGGGTAAAAACGTTAGAGCCTATTTTGATAATGATGCGCTGGTAGTTGAAGGCCATTTCCTATTGATGGTATTTTGAGTCAAAAATAGTTATTTTTTATTGATATTGATATACTTTGGCCTTAAATTGAATAATTTTTAATTATAAAATAGAGTTTTTTACCTAAAAATAGTCATTTAGCGTCTTGTAATTATAATTTACAATGGTTTATAACTCTATATTGATATTTTCTTATTTATTTATATTAATTATGATCCAAAATCTATTCAAAACAGTCTTTTATTGCCACATCTTAATTCATCCATGGTTTGTTGAAATATGATGAAATGGGAGAGGAGCAATAGATATTTTAGAGCATGAGAGATTTTTAATCACATCCCTGGAAGGCTATTCATTCAAAAGCTTTTTAAACTTTAAATTTTAACACTTTTTAGTTAAAAACAAGATCAAAAGACCCAACAAATATGCGTTTTAATAGAGTTTTTACCTCATTTTAACACTTTTTAACAAATTTTTGAAGGATTTTGAAAGGTTTAAAAAGTATTAATTATCGGTTGTCAAATAATTCATACAAACGGTCGTACGGAAATTGTGAGCCCCAATAAAGTGTCGCTAAAAATTAAAATCAAAAATAATTTGTAAAACCTAATTTTTTTCTATTTTTGTCGACTAATTCTATAGACAATGTATCATTATTATAAAATTACTACAATGCCCCTAATAAAAATGCAGTGCTCCGCTGCATGTTGTTGATGCTTTTGATCCCTACATCTATCAAGACATTTAATCAACAAATAAATTCAGTTTCCACCACCAACCTTACTACATGAAAATTTTTACAAATTCAATAAAACTCATTGTACTTTTTCTTTTGCTTGCGCCAGCCGTTAGTTTTGCACAATTAAATGGTTCGTACATTTTAAGCGGACAAGTTAAAGATGACCACGGACAGCCTTTAGTGGGCACCACCGTTAGCATAAAAGGTACTACTAATAAAACAGCTACGGATAGTACCGGTAAATTCTCCTTAACCACCAGTGCCAAATTACCTTATACACTGATCTTTACAGCAATAGGTTTTCAGCCTCAGGAGTTTTATATTAAAAATGCTAACAGCGCTTTAAACATCCAGCTTACTTCCCAATCATTACTCATCAATGAAGTAGTGGTTACGGCATCGCGCAAGGAAGAAAAATTACTACGCTCGCCTGTAGCTATCGAGAAATTGAGCATTAACGCATTGAAACAATCGCCAGGGCCCAGCTTTTATGACGCGCTGGAGAACGTAAAAGGCGTACAGATGACTACCACCAGTATCACCCTTAAAGTGCCTAACACGCGTGGTTTTAACAGCCCGAATAACTTCAGGTTTATGCAGCTGGTTGACGGGGTTGATATGCAATCGGCTACTTTAGGCGTACCGCTGGGTAATGCCATTGGCCCAACCGAACTGGATATCGCCAGCATCGAGATCACGCCCGGAGCAGCAGCGGCCTTATATGGCACCAATGCCATCAATGGTTTATCCAACCTTTTTACCAAAGATCCATTCAAATACCAGGGTCTGAGCTTTTACCACCGCCAGGCTGTAAACCACGTAGGTAACGATGCTTTGGGCGCAAGCTCATTAACCGAGGATGCTTTAAGATTCGCCAAAGCTTTCAATGATAAATTCGCTTTTAAGGTAAACTTTAGTTATTTACAAGGTACCGACTGGCAATCAAACACCCGGAAAGATCAAAACCCGGGCAACCTGAAAACGGCCAACCCCGCTTACCCCGAACTCACCGGTACCAGCAATGCGGCTTACGATGGCTGGAATAAATATGGCGATGACGCGCTTGCCGGCAGTAATACGGTTGTAATTAAAGGTATTAGTGTTGATGGTGTGGCCCGACCCAACCTTAACGTGGCCCGTACCGGTTATAATGAGGTCGACCTGGTTGATCCGCACGTAACCAACTTAAAACTCGATGGTACACTGGCCTACAAAATAACACCGAACACCATTTTATCATACACCTACCGCTATGGTCGCATGGATGGCGTTTTTCAACGGGGTAATAAAATTTCACTCGATGGCGCTACCGTACAAAATCATAAAGTAGAGTTAAAAGGCAAAGAATTTTTAGTTCGCGCCTATGAGTCGATAGAAAACACGGGCAATTCATTTAACGTAAAACCTTTGGCCGATAACCTCGACCTGAACCACGCCAGCAACTCGGCCTGGGCTACGCTTTATGGCAACGCGCTTAAATCATTCAATGGTGGTAAACTGACATCGGCTAACCTGGCTGCTGCGGAGCAATTTGCCAGAGCCGCCGCTGATAAGGGCAGGGTAGAACCCGGCACACAGGCCTTTAATGATTTGCGTAAAACCATCATTGGCATCAATAACTGGGATATCAAATCGAGCCTGATCCCAAATGCGCCGGCAACCGGTGGTGCCGCGCTGGTACAAAAAAGCCGTATGTATAATGCCGAGGCCCAGTGGGACCTTACTAACCATGTAAAAGTGGTTGATCTGTTGGTTGGTGGTGATGTACGCGTATACTCTATCATTCCAGATGGCAACAACTTTGTTGATTTTAGTCGCCCAATTGCCGATCGTAACACACCTTTGGCCGATGGTTCATTTGGTAAAAACGTGATTTACAAAAAGTATGGCGCCTTTACACAGGTAACCAAAACCTTTTTTGATGAAAAATTAAAATTATTCGGATCTATCCGCTGGGATTATAACCCTTATTTCGATCCGAAGTTTACGCCGCGTTTAGCCGCTGTTTATACCGTGAATGAGAACCATAATTTCAGGTTCACGTTTCAGAATGGTTACCGTTTCCCTTCCTTGTTTGAGGCATTGTCTTATGTAAACAATGGGCGTGTGAAACGTGTAGGCAGCTTGCCATTTATAAACGACGGATTGGGTTATTTGGGTAACAGCTATACCCAAACATCGGTAACTAACTTTAACGCAGCTGTAAACGCCTCGCCGGGCGGCAGTACAGATGCCAATGCCTTAGCCAATAAAAACCTGCTGAAAGTGGCCGACCTGCCACCGGCACGCCCTGAACAGATCACTTCATACGAGATCGGCTACAAGGGTATTGTTGCAGATAACAAAGTATTTATCGACATAGATGCCTATACCAACCGCTATGACGGCTTTTTGGGCCAGGTACAGGTGTTTGTACCAAACGGTGCCACAGTAGGCTCAGACGCAGCCGTATTATCCATGCTTGACATTAACCGCGACCCGACTACAGCAACCTCAACCAATGCAGCCAGTCAGGGTCAAAGCAGGTACCGTGTGTATACCAATGCCAAAAACATCTATCATAATTATGGTTCATCAGCAGGTATTAGCTATAACTTTTATAAAAGATATACCATATCAGGTAATGTAAGCTTTAACAAGCTGAAAGCCCAAACAGCCTCTGATATTTTTGTTACCGGCTTTAACACGCCAGAGTGGTCGGGCAACGTATCATTCGGTAACCGCGAGGTAGTTAAAAACTTTGGATTTAACGTGGTGTATAAATGGCAGGAGTCATTCCTGTGGGAGAGCCCGCTGGTTACCGGAACGGTTCCCGCTATTGGCACAGTTGACGCGCAGGTTACTTACCGTGTACCCGTTTACTACGCTACATTTAAACTGGGCGCAACTGATATTTTTAACAAACGATATATTCAGTATGCCGGCGGCCCAACCATTGGCGGCCTGTACTATGTATCCGTTACCCTGGATGGCCTGCTAAGCGGACAACAGCCCAAATAAGCAATTTTTTTAATACGTTTTATATAGTTTTTAAGGCGGATGGGCTTGATGCTTATCCGCTTTTTTTGTGGAGGATAGATTCCCTAACCGTTGTCATTTCTCCTCGTTCCTCATTAAATGACAACAGTTAAGGAAAATATTAAAATCACGTCATTGCGAGGTACGAAGCAATCTCTATACTATACAGAGTCGGTTTTGCGTGGTTACTCCGCCTGTGTAGAGATTGCTTCGTACCTCGCAATGACGTGCGGGTGAAACCACCGCGTGGGTGAAGCATTAAGTAAAAAAGCTAACCAGAGATGGTTAGCTTTTTTACTTAATGTTGTTTTACCTCATGCAAGCCGCATTCTTTTTTGGATTGATCTTCCCACCACCAGCGGCCGGCGCGGAAATCCTCGCCTTCGGCAACGGCACGTGTACAAGGCATACAGCCAATGCTGGGGAAGCCTTTATCATGCAGGGAATTATAAGGGATGTTGTATTGTTTGATATAGGCTTTTACATCGTCCAGTGTCCAGTTGAAAATAGGGTGAAACTTGGCCAGCAGGTTTTGCTCGTCCCATTCCACATTTTCCATGTCATGACGATTGGCAGACTGATCGGCACGGATGCCGGTGATCCATAATTTATTGCCTTTCAGCGCGCGTTTCAATGGCTCTATTTTACGGATGCCGCAGCACTCCTTACGGTTCTCTACCGATTCATAAAAGCTGTTAGGGCCTTTTTTATTTACCATTTCTTCCAGCAACTCACGATCTGGGTAATAGGCGTGGATAGGTTGTTTATACCTGTCCATGGTGCTGCTCCATACGGAATAGGTTTCACGAAAAAGCCTGCCGGTTTCTAAAGTAAAAACCTTAATAGGCAAGTTATTGGCAAATATCATGTGACTGATGGCCTGATCTTCCCAGCCAAAGCTGGTGGAGAATACAATTTCGCCGGGAAACAGCTCTGCCAGCTCGCGCAGGGCTTCAACGGGATCGAGGCCGGCTATTACTTTTTGTATATGTTTAACTACTTCACTCATGTTACAAAACTTTTGTAATAAAGGCAACTATCGATTTGATACTTACCAGTATAACGATTATACCTACCGAAACCATAATGGTTTTTGTTGATATTTTATTAGAGATACGGGCCGCGATAGGTGATGCCAGCGCGCTGCCCAATATTAAACCGGCTACAGCAGGCCAATGATCGCTGCTCACCATGCTGATGAAGGTTAAAGAACCCATAATGGCTACAAAGAACCTGGATAATTTTACCGTACCTAATGAAAAACGAGGACTACGGCCGCCAGCTATCAGGGTTGATAATACGATAGATCCCCAGCCACCACCGCCTACAGCGTCAATAAAGCCACCGCCTAAACCTAACAGCGAAATGCGTTTTACCTTATCGGCCGATTTTTTACGCTTTACATTGAATGCTTTTGACAGGATCACCAGTCCAAGTATCAATGTATATAAAGACACTACCGGCTTGGTATACTGACTGTAATGCTCCAGTGAGGATAGCAAATACGCTCCTGTAACTGCGCCGATTATGCCCGGTATCACTAATAATTTAAAAAGTTTCCAGTTGATGTTACCCATGCGGTAGTGCATCCAGCCGGCTATACCACAACTCATAATTTCTGACAGATGGACACCCATACTGGCCGAAGCCGGGGGGATCCCCATTGACAAGGAGAAAGTGGTAGAGGTAACGCCGTATGACATACCTATAGCTCCATCAATGAGGGCAAACAAAAAGCCTGCTCCTAAAAAGTAATAGAACTGCGGTGGTACGCCTTCAATAAACAGCTTAAACTGAGGTTCCCGGTAATATAAAGCGGCTATAACAACAGCTATGGATATAATAATGGTTGACCAGATGAGCCAGATAAAATTCTTGTTGACGGTTATCTTAGGTTCAACCAGTACCGAGGTTACTTTATTTAAGGTTTTAACCTTGTCGGCAAAATCACCGGTGAGGGTGTTGCGCAGCTCGCTCATTTGCTGCAGGGTGGTATCCAGTTCGTCGGGGATACTTTCGTTCAGTACTTCTTTTAAGCGCTTAGCTATGGTTGGCGATTTACCGTTGGTAGATATGGCCAGCTTCAAGTCGCCTTTTTGAACGATGGATGCCAGGTAAAAATCGCAAAGCTCGGGTTTGTCAGCCACATTGATCAGCAATTTGCGATCGTGCGCCGCCTGGCGGATGTATTTGTTCAGGTCGCTGTCATTTGTGGCGGCTATCACCACTTCGGCATCATTCAGATCGTCATCGGCAAAAGACTTTTGAACAATGGTGACACCTTCATATTGCGATGCCAGCTCGTGTACCTCTGGTAAAAACTCACGGGAAATCACGGTTACCTTTGCCAATGGACTATTATTTAAAATAGCGCCCAGCTTTTCCAAACCCACATTGCCTCCGCCTACCAGTACGGTATGCAGGTCGTTCAGCTTTAAAAATACGGGAAACAGCTGATTGCCCCCGGTATCCTGGTTCTGAACCTTGGCTATGCTGCTATCCTTTGGCAATAATGTCATGGGTTATTATAGTTTGAAAGAGCCTCACCTAAATCCTCTCCAAAGGAGAGGACTTTAACAAAATCCATTTTCAACCCTCTCCTTTGGAGAGGGAAGGGTGAGGCCAAATTAATTTGAACGGCCTTCATTATTGTACCAAAGCCTCTCTTTTTGCTTTACTTTTTTCCAGGAAGTCAGTAGCCTGTGCTAAGTAAGCGGTAGCAAATTCTTCTGAAGGTTCATGCTGGTTGATCTGTAATACCAGGTTATTAAAGCTGCCTTCTATATCAAATTCGCCTTTCTCTACATAGTTGGCATCAAATTCGCGGATAACCGCGGCTTGTGTGCTGGTATTCACACTTTTATCAAGCAATAATGCTTTAGCCGAGCTTAACAGCGTGTTGTAGGAATGATAGATGGCATCAGACCATGCACCAGCCTGGAACGATTGATTGGCCCAGCCCAGTTTCTCTTCCGACTCATACAACAACGTAGCTACCAGGTCGATGATCACACCGGCACATTCGCCAACGCCAATAGCGGTAACAAAGGTTTCCTGGTGACCCCAATCAACAAACTCATCATCTGTCAAAGTAGTGAGGTCAGCAAGGGGTTTCAGCAGGCGATAAAAATAATCTTTGCCTTGTCTGTCGTAATAGTCGTTGTAAAGTTCACCCTCTGTCGAAAGTGTTTTATAATCATCAAGCAGGGTCCTTAAAACATCTGTAGCCCTTTTTGAAGGCACTTTGATCACCCTGTCAGCAGCGCGGCCAATGCCATCGCCAACGGTGCCACCACCCAGCATTACCTGCACAGATGGCAATACTTTTGTACCTGCTTTCAATGAGCTGCCATGAAAACCAATATGTGCCAGGCCATGCTGACCGCAGGAGTTCATACAGCCGCTTATTTTTATCTTGATATCGCGGTTATAAATAAAATCTTCGTATTCGTTGTAGATCAGGTCTTCCAGTACACGCGCCATGGTCATGCTGTTAGAGATACCCAGGTTGCAGGTATCGGTACCAGGGCAGGTAGTCACGTCGGCTACGCTGTCAAAACCGGGAGCAGCCAGCTCCAGTTTAGCCAAGCCTTCATATAAGGCAGGCAGTGCTTCTTTGCGGGCAAATTTCAGCAATAAACCCTGGTTTTGGGTAATGCGGATCTCATCGGCAACTAATGGCTGCAAAAGTTTAACCAGTTCGCGGGCAGTATCTGTTGATATATCACCAACAGGCACTTTAATATATACACCAAAAAATCCTTCCTGCTTTTGCTCAAATACATTGGTAGCCAGCCATTGTTCATAACGGAAAGGATTACTAATGCTTACTTCGGCAAAAGCGGTTTCTTCCGGAAAGGTAGGCTGTGGAAGCGCATCGCGATCAATTTTATAGCTTTTTACTTTGATGGCTGTTCTTTCGATCTCGGCCAAACGTAAAACTTCTTCCAACCCGATTTTCTGGATCAGGTATTTTAAGCGGGCCTTGTTACGGTTATTGCGTTCGCCATAACGGTCGAATACCCGGATAATAGCCTCGATATAAGGGATCAGTTGATCTTCTGGTAAAAATTCTTCTACAATATTAGCCAACAGGGGCTGAGCGCCTAAACCGCCGCCTAAAAGCACTTTAAAACCACGCTCGCCGTTGCTTTTTAGTTTGGGTATAACGCCGATATCATGGATATAAGAAAAAGCGGTATCCGCATCACTTGAAGAGAAAGAGATCTTGAACTTACGACCCATTTCCTGGCATACCGGATTACGCAAAAAATACTCGAAAGTAGCATGCGCATAAGGTGAAACGTCAAACGGCTCCTGCGGATCGATGCCAGAAGTGGGGGAGGCTGTAACGTTTCGTACGGTGTTTCCACAAGCTTCACGCAGGGTAATATCATCCTGGGCCAGTTTGGCCCAAAGCTCAGGGGTACGGTCAAGACTTACATAATGGATCTGGATATCCTGGCGGGTGGTGAGGTGCAGGTTACGGCTTCCGTACTCATCAGATATATCGGCAATACGCAATAGCTGCTTAAAAGTAACTTTACCAAATGGCAGTTTGATACGTACCATTTGCACACCCGGCTGCCGCTGACCGTAAATACCACGGGCCAGACGCAAGCTCCTGAACTTTTCGTCGTGAATTTTACCTTCACGAAAAGCCCTGATCTTTTTTTCAAGATCAATAATATCTTTCTCAACTATCGGGTTCTCCAGTTCCGTTCTGAAGCTCTGCATATCTTATCGTTTAATCAATTATAAAAATCAGATGTGCGAATGTGCAAATTCCAGATGTGCAGATGAGAATATACTTGGAGTTGGTTCCCTTATAGATAATAATCTGCACATCTGGAATTTGCACATCCGCGTATTTTAGTATCCCCAAATATATACATACTATAGGGAAATGGTAGAATTTAATTGAAAAAAGTTCCCTTTTTACAGTTTGGTGAGATTTTTTAGGTATGAATGAGTGTCTGCTCGCGGGAGATGATATCAGCTATGCTGGTCTCGCTTAATATTTTTAACGTGGCATCGCGCACATCAACAAATACATCGCGGATGCCGCAGGTAGTCTCCTGGTGACATTCATCGCATTTGTGATAAAAGTTAAGACTGGCGCAGGGTACCATAGCTATGGGGCCGTCAGTAATACGCATGATACTTACTAAAAATATCTCTTTAGGGTCGCGGTTGAGGCTGTAGCCACCACCTGCACCTTTTTTGCTGTACAGGAAACCGGCGTTGCGCAAGTCGAGCAGTATTTGTTCCAGGAATTTTTTGGGAATACGTTCGGCCTCGGCGATCTTTGAAATCTGCATTGGTGGTTGATCCATGTTTTTACCAAGGATCACTAACGCCTTAATTGCGTATTTAGTTTTTTTAGATAGCATTTTTTAAAATAAAACTAACAAAGGTACACAATTATAAATAAAAATATCCAGTAATACTATAGGATACTTGTATGGAGTATAGAATCAAGAAATAAGAGTCAGGAATCAGGACAAGGGAGAAAGTCTACCTCTTCATAATTTGTCTTAACTCCTGATTCTTACTTCTTGGCTCTATCGCTCCGAGTGCCCCAAACTCTTATCCGGGTTCACCTGATCACGCACCAGTTGCTTTAATTCCTTGATCTCCGGAAAACGTCCCTTTTCTTTTCTGTCGAACAATACCGTATCATCAACGCTGATGGTATATTTGCCACTTGTTTCGCTGGGGTGCAGGGTTACACCATAAATATCATCGGTAAAAGTGGTAAGGAGCTCCTGGGCCATGTAAGCTGCACGCATCATCCAGTTACATTTGGGGCAGTACTCAATGGTGATAGTTGGTTTCATGTTGTTTTTTGTTCAGATGGTTGTATCAGGTCCCATAAATTACCGTAAAGATCTTCAAATACGGCGACTGTTCCATAATCTTCGGTAACAGGCGGTCGTACAAAGCTGATCCCTTTGGCAGTCATCGCCTCATGATCGCGCCAAAAATCATCAGTATATAAAAACAGGAATACCCGTTTACTCGATTGATTGCCAATAGCCAGCTTTTGCTCATCACCCGCGGCCTTCGCAAGCAGAATAGTACATTGAGCATCTTTATCAGGTGCTATTAAAACCCACCTTTTTGTTTCGCTTAAAACGGTATCCTCTATCAATACAAAACCAAGCTTTTGCGTATAGAAGGCAATGGCCTCATCATAATCAGCCACCAATAAAGCGATATGGGCAATATGCTTCTTCATTTTTGGGGTACTATAAATCTTTCTTCGGTGTGGGTGCTTAGTACGTTTAAGGTGTCGCCAACAGAAATAATACCTGTACCCTCATGAACTAAATTTTGCCCGAACAATATCTTATTGTTCATTAAACGGTACCTGGCCAGTGTTTTTAAAGGTTCCTTAGCTTTCACCGCTGTTTGCTGATCAATGGTAGTGAGCACACAGCGTGCGCAAAGCTTTGCACCATAAAAATCAATACCGGCTATTTGTATATGGTTCATCAGGTCCTCATCAAAAGCATCACCGCCTGTAAATACAATGTTGGGTCTGAACCGGTTCATAGGTAACGATTCGGCCATGCGGTTGTTCAAATCATCAAGCGAAGCCTGGCCTATTAATAAAAAAGGGTAGGCATCGGCAAAAGAAGTGATCATTCCCTCATGGGCGTACCGCTGATCTACCTCACGGCGGGTATCTTCGGGCATGTGCACCAGTCTGCATTTTATTCCCAATGCGGCACTAAACCAATTATCTAATTCAGGGTCTACAAACACGCCGGCACAGGTATCGTCCCAGATAACTACTTCCTGTTTGCCCGTATCATACTGTTCAAATGGTATAAAAACCGATCCGTTCAGGTGATGTGTGACTAACAGGCCATCGCTTTCAATCTGTACCTTTAATAAAGCCATTTGCGGATATTCCCGCTGGGTAAGGAAACGATTTTGTTCGTCAACCAGCATCCAGCGCCTGTCATATTTTAAACCACGATCGGTAACCTGGGCAGAAGATAATGATATGCCCCCTAAGGATTTGATGGGATAAATGTATAGTTCACTTATAATAAGCATTGGCAGGGAGTAAGAACCGTAAAAATAAGAAAACCGTCGTTGTTTTATAGATTGAACCCATAGGAACATAAAATATATGTGATCTGTATGGTAAAAGCGGAGCATTTATTTAAATGCTATTGTAACCACATAATTACAATCGATTGTTTTTTTATTACCTACTTCATTGCTTTGTTTCGTTTTAATTGATATTATTGTTTATCCAATTGCAAACAAACCTTTAATATTACTGAAATCATGCCATTAAACAATGTAAGCGGCAAGGCTAAAGCCGGTAACACCTATGATGCCATAGTTATTGGCTCGGGTATAAGCGGCGGCTGGGCAGCTAAGGAATTAACCGAAAAAGGCCTGAAAACGATTATGCTGGAACGCGGTCGCAATTTTGAGCATATCAAGGATTATAAAAGCGCCAGCAACGATCCGTGGGATATGCCGCACCGGGGCAACCCCACACAGGCAGAACGAAAAGTTAGACCAGTGATATCACGCAACTGGGGTGCCTACGAGCCCATCATGGATTATTGGACAAATGAGCAGGACGCTCCTTATACTGAGGTAAAACCCTTTAATTGGTGGCGGTCATACCAGCTTGGTGGCCGCTCTATTTTATGGGGCAGGCAAAGTTACCGCTGGAGCGATCATGATTTTGAAGCTAATGCCAAAGATGGCTGGGCAATTGACTGGCCTATCCGCTATAAAGACCTGGCACCCTGGTATGATCATGTAGAGAAGTTTGCCGGTATAAGCGGCTCCTTAGAAGGTCTGGAGCAATTGCCCGATGGTCAATACCTGCCGCCAATGGACATGAACTGGGTAGAAAAGGATGTAGCCGCTCGCCTTAAAAAGAATTATAATGGTAACAGGCACATGATCATTGGTCGTGTGGCTAATCTTACGGCGGCAATCCCCGGCCGTACCAAATGCCAGTTCCGCAATCGCTGCTGGGAAGGATGCCCTTTCGGCGGATACTTCAGCACACAGTCGTCGACCTTACCGGCGGCCTTGGCTACCGGCAACTTAACGGTTAGGCCATATTCAATAGTTACCAAAATATTGTACGATAAGGACACCAAAAAGGCCACGGGCGTTGAGGTGCTTGATGCCGAAACCAACCAAACCTATGAATATTACGCCAAGATCGTGTTCCTGAACGCCTCGGCTTTAAATAGCGCCTGGGTGCTGATGAATTCGGCTACGGATATTTGGCCGGATGGACTGGGCAGCAGCAGCGGCGAGTTAGGGCATAACATTATGGATCATCATTACAATCTGGGTGCCTCCGGACATGTAGAGGGTTTTGAGGATAAATATTATTATGGCCGCCGGGCTAACGGCATATATGTGGTTAGGTTTGCCAATTTATTTGGTGATAAGCGCGATTACCTGCGCGGTTTTGGTTACCAGGGCGCGGCAAGCCGTACTGGCTGGAGCCGGGAGATAGCCGAACTGAATATCGGTGCACAGTATAAGGATGCAATAACCGAACCTGGCGATTGGCAGATAGGTATAGGTGGGTTTGGCGAATTACTGCCTTACCACGATAACAAGATCACCCTGGATAAAACCCGGAAGGACAAATGGGGTTTACCTGTTCTGGCTATGGATGCCATTATCAGGGATAATGAGCATAAAATGCGGATTGATATTGTAAAAGAAGCCAAAGAAATGCTCGAAAGCGCCGGCGTTAAAAACGTAAAAACGCATGACAGAGGCCATAATGTAGGCGATGGTATCCACGAGATGGGTACAGCTCGTATGGGTCTTGATCCTAAAACGTCTGTGTTAAACGCGCATAACCAGGTGTGGGACGCCAAAAACGTATTCTGTACAGATGGTGCGGCTATGACCTCATCAGCTTGTCAGAACCCTTCATTAACTTATATGGCATTAACAGCCCGTGCGGCAGATTTTGCTGTGGGAGAATTGAAGAAAGGAAATATTTAAGGGGATTTATAATTTAAGAGGATTTATAGATAAGGGGAGTAAAGAGCAAGGATAAACAATCAAAGATTTACACGTCATCCCGATTTATTTCGGGATTCCACAAGCAAGGCTAATCATTGGGAGCAGAATTGTTTGTGGGAGCATGACGCTAAATAATACAACTATGAAAAAATTAATCATCATTTGCCTTTTAATTGGCTCGGCGCTTACGCAGGGTTGGGCAAAACCCAAGGTGCTCATCTTTTGCAAAACAGCCGGATTTCATCATAATTCCATAGCAGTCGGTGTTCCGGCCATCATAAAACTGGGGCAGGAAAATAATTTTGATGTAGACAGCACCACCGATGCCCAAAAGTTTACTACAGCTAATTTAAAACAATACGCTGCAGTCATATTTTTAAGCACTACCGGTAATGTACTGGATGATACTCAACAAACTGCCTTTGAACAATATATTAAAGCAGGTGGCGGCTTTGTGGGCGTGCATGCTGCTACAGATACCGAGTACGACTGGGCCTGGTATGGTAAATTGGTAGGCGCTTATTTTAAAAGCCATCCCAAACAGCAGGAAGCTACGCTTAATGTGGTCGACCGTAATTTTATAGCCACCAAACATCTGCCCGAAACCTGGAAACGCTGGGATGAGTGGTATAACTATAAATGGATAGCCGACGATCTGCATGTACTGATCAAAATAGATGAGAAAAGCTACACAGGCGGCGAAAATGGCGACAATCACCCGATGGCCTGGTACCATAGCTTTGATGGCGGCAGGGCATTTTATACCGAACTGGGTCACACCGATGAATCATACGCCGATCCTTTGTATTTGAAACACCTTTTGGGTGGGATACAATATGCGATAGGGAAGAAATAGTCGTCTGAACCGGAATTTATAGAATGTACGAATTAACAGAATGAATGTAAATTCGATAAATTATTTAATTCCATAAATTCCGGTTCAGACAATTTACGCATGCGCAATGGCGTGCTTTAATGCCGCGTTGTGCTTATACCTGAATACAAACGGGAAGATAACGGCTATAACCAGTGCATAAGCGGCAAAAGTAAGCCAGATGCCATGCCAGTCTTTACTATGATCGGCATGGGTAAAGAACTTATCAATAATGTAACCGCTCCCTATACTTCCAAAAAAGGCGCCGAATCCATTCACCATCATCATGAAAAGTCCCTGAGCGCTGGCCCGTATTTCTGGTGTTGCCTGCGTTTCAACAAATAAAGAACCCGAAATATTAAAGAAATCAAAGGCCATTCCGTATACGATGCAGGAGCCAATGATCATCCAAAGACCATTGGCAGGATCGCCGAAGGCAAACAAGCCAAATCGCAGCACCCACGCCAGCATGCTGAATAGCATAACATATTTAATACCAAATCTGCGTAGGAAAAAAGGAATAGCCAGGATGAACAATGTCTCCGATATCTGGGATATCGACATGATAATGGCCGGGTACTTTACCGCTATGGTGTCCTTATAAGCGGGCACAGTAGCAAAATCATGAATGTAGGTATCGCCGTAGGCATTAGTAAGCTGTAAAGCAGCGCCTAATAAAAGCGAGAAAGCAAAAAATATAGCAAACTTAGGTACTTTGAATAAGGTAAAGGCTTTTAGGCCCAACTGATCTACAAAAGATTTATTGGTTATCTTGCTTAAAAGAGGAGGTGCCTTAGGAAGTGTAAATGCGTATATGCCTAATATAAGTGACATTGCCGAAGCAATATAAAATTGATTGGCCGAGGTTTCGTTATGCGTGAGGCTTACTGTCCACAGGGCGGCAATAAAGCCGATAGTCCCCCATATACGGATTGGAGGGTAATCTTTTACAATATCCTTGTCACTGTTTTTTAAAGCCGAATAAGCCACGGTGATAGATAATGACAGGGTTGGCATGTAAAACACCATATTCAGCAGCATCACCCAGAAAAAAGTAAAAGGATTAGTTACAAGCGGAAGTGAGAATAAAGTAACCGCCCCTAAAATATGCATCAGGCCATAAAGTTTTTCGGCATTTACAAAGCGGTCGGCTATAATACCGGTTAAGGCAGGCATGAAGATAGCAGATATGCCCATGGTTGAAAAAATGGCGCCGAAGTGCTCGCCCGACCAGTGTTTATTTTGAAACCAGTATACCCCGATAGTAAGCAGCCATGAACCCCATATAAAAAACTGCATAAAATTCATCACTATTAAGCGAAACTTAATATTCATACGGTGCCTGGTTTAAATAATAATAGTTTGTATTAAATCAAAAACGGAAAATAATAAATTGATTTCGGATTTATTGATTTGTAAGGGAATTTAAATGAAAAATCGAATATTTTGACTCTGCATGGATACTTCCGAAATCTGAATTATAAACAATTCCGAAATCGAACATCCGAAATCAAAAATCTCTATGATGCTTTACGCTTATTTAATTCATCGCGTATTTTAGCAGCCTTTTCGTATGATTCTTCTGCAAGCGCTTCCTGTAATTTTGTTTTCAGCTCGTCGATACTTAAAGAAGCAAATCCGCTGCCTACGCTTGAGGCTACAGATTTTTCTTCCTGGGTTTCATTGATGTTTTCGAGATAAACAAAGTCATTGCCTTCAATAACGATGCCCGCTGTTGACAGGATAAATTCATACGTAAAAATAGGGCAGTCGAACCTTACAGCTACCGCGATGGCGTCAGAGGTACGTGCATCGATCTCCACTGATCGTTTACCGTCGCTGCAAATCAATTTGGAATAGAATATGCCATCGACCAGATTATAAATGATGATCTCCTGAACCTCTATCTGGTAAGCCTGCGCAAAGCTCTTGAACAAGTCATGCGTAAGCGGGCGGCTTGGGGTCATTTTTTCTATCTCGATAGCTATGGCCTGTGCTTCAAAGCTGCCGATAATGATAGGGAGCCGTCGTCGGCCGCTTACCTCGCCTAAAACTAAAGCATAAGCGCCTGATTGTGTCTGACTATATGATAACCCTACTATATCCAGCTTAATTTTTTTCATGTTATTACCCATCGCACCTAATAATTTATGCTGAAGCCTTATATTCTTTAACGGCCGCTATTAATTGAGGCACAACTTCAAACGCGTCGCCAACAATGCCATAATCAGCCACTTTGAAAAAAGGAGCCTCCGGATCTTTGTTGATCACCACAATAACTTTTGAAGAACTGATACCTGCCAGGTGTTGAATAGCACCTGAAATTCCTATCGCAATATACAAATTTGGACTGACAGCTATCCCGGTTTGGCCAACGTGTTCGCTGTGCGGGCGCCATCCGGCGTCTGATACCGGTTTTGAGCACGCTGTAGCCGCTCCAAGCAGTTCTGCCAGTTCCTCTACCATGCCCCAGTTTTCGGGCCCTTTGAGGCCACGGCCTGCAGAAACAACAATTTCCGCATCGGGCAGGGATATTTTATCGGTTGAACGAACGATCTCTTTGATCATCGCTTTAAAATCAGACTCTTTGATTTCGGCAGTGAAATCTTCTACCTGGGCAATGCCGCCTGTTTCTACAACCTTATAGGAGTTGGGTACCAGGGCAATAACCTTGTTGGCAGATGTTAATTCCACAATGGCAAATGCTTTACCCGAGAAAGCTGTTTTTTTGATGGTGAATTTACCCCCATTCTGCTCTGGCAGCGCTACTGCGCCATCGGCAACGCCAGCCTGCAGCTTTACACCTAATCTTGGAGCTAAACCACGACCAGAAAAGGTATTGGATAGTACCACAATGTTAGCGTCTTGTTTTTTCGCGGCTTCGGCAATGATAGAGGCATAAGCCTGGTTCACAAAATTCTTGAGCTTATCGCCTGACACGTTCAGCACTTTTTCGGCCCCGTATTTACCTAACGCGGCTAATTCATCTTTGCTGACATCGCCAATGGAGATAGCCACAAGATTGGTTTTATTCTGATCGGCAATGGCACGGGCGTAGGTAACAGCTTCAAAAATTGACTTTTTGAATTTACCGCCGGCATTTTCCGCATATATTAAAACTGACATATGATGTGTTTCTTGGAATAGATTTAAATGAATTAAATAACGCGCGCTTCGGTATGCAAAAGCTCAACCAGTTTAGCGGTATCATCAGCAGGAACCAATTTCACTTGTCCACGTGGGGCGGGGGTTTCATAACTCAATACCTCTGAATATATTTTTACCTCAACTGGTTCAATAACCGTCAGCGGCTTGGTACGAGCTGACATGATACCGCGCATATTTGGTATTTTAGGTTCGGCAACGCCCTCTGCAGTACCGGCCACAAAAGGGTAGGGAATGGTCAGGATTTCTTTGCCGCCTTCAATCTCACGCTCAACAGTAGCGTCCTTATCAGCCGCATCCAGTTTTTTGATGATCGATACCGAGGGCAGATCAAGCAGTTCGCCCAGCATACCTGCAACTTTTGATCCATTGTAGTCTATAGACTCGCGGCCGGTTAAAATAAGGTCGAACGGATTAGCTTTCACATATTCCGCAATCTGGTAAGCTACATACCAGGCGTCATGAGGTTTAGCGTTTATACGCACCGCGTCTGTAGCGCCAATAGCCAGCGCTTTGCGGATGGTAGCCTCTGTATTTACTTCACCAACGTTGATAACCGTTACCGTCCCTTTACCGCCATCGGTTAACTCAATAGCCCGTGAAAGCGCTATCTCGTCATAAGGGTTTAGTATAAATTGAACACCATTTGTATTAAATTGGGTGTTATTATCAGTAAAGGTTATTTTTGTGGTGGTATCAGGAACATTACTTACACATACCAGGATATTCATATCAATAGGTTTTTGCAAATTTAATTAAAAAAGATAGAGTTTAAAATGGAGTTGAGCAGATTGGATAAGCTATTAGAATTTATAAAGAACGAACCCGAGGACGAGTTTTTAAAATACGCCCTCGCCACAGAATATCTACGTCTGAATCAGGCAGATAAGGCATTAACTTATTATGAAGACCTGGTGACAAATCATCCTGGTTATGTGGGCACTTATTATCATTTAGGTAAATTATATGAAGCCCTTAACCGTAAACCCGACGCCATAACCACCTACGAAAACGGCATGACCATAGCCAAACAGAAGCGCGATAACCACGCTTTTTCGGAATTGCAGGCTGTTTACCGGCAGGCCAAGGGTATAGAAGAAGATGATGACGATTATTAGTTCATTTGTTCACCTGTTCATTAGTTCATTGGGGAACAATGTATATGATCCTCATTATTATATTATACATCGAAAGTAAAGGCCTGATACTAATGAACCCATGGACTAATAAACTAATAAACCAGTGAACAAATGAACTAAATGAAAAACCGGCACCTTTTATTTCTTCGTGATGTATTGATCTATACTTTTACCGCTTTTGGGGGGCCGCAGGCGCACATAGCTGTTTTATTACGGGAATTTGTTGAAAAGCGACACTATATAACCGAGGATGAGCTGATAGAGCTTAATGCCTTGTCGCAGGTATTGCCCGGGCCGTCTTCCACCCAAACCCTGGTGGGTATAGCCTGGAAGGTTGGGGGGCTGAGGCTGGCTCTAATCACTTTTCTAATCTGGATATTACCTTCGGCCGCTATCATGGCAATGGCTGCCATCAGCTATAAAATGTTTGCCAATCGTGCCCAATTCGCGCACATCATTACTTATATACAACCCATGGCTGTTGGTATTGTGGCCTATGCTACTTACAGCTTTGCGCACAGATTCCTTAAAACACGGGTAAGTACCATGCTGGCCATAGCATCGTTCATAGCTACCCTTATTTTGCAAAATGCCTATGCCTTTCCATTATTGGTTTTGTTGGGTGGTATCATATCATCGGCGATGGAAACGCAGCCGCAGGAAAACGAATTGCGTGTTAAACTATACTCCAATGTAAACCCTAATAAAGTGGCTTATTTTATCGGTATCCTGTTATTCTTTGCTGCCCTGGGTGCTATCATTAATCAAACTTCACCATTTAGTTTACCTATCCGTTTATTTGAGAACTTTTACCGTAACGGTATCCTGATATTTGGCGGCGGACAGGTGATGGTACCGCTGATGTACACAGAATTTGTAGAAGTAAAACATTATCTCAGTAATTCAGAATTTCTTTCTGGTTATGCCCTGCAACAGGCGCTCCCAGGGCCAACATTTTCCTTTACCTCGTTTTTGGGAGGTATCACTTTAGGAAATAAAGGATACGGCATTGGCGGACAAATCATTGGGAGCATAATAGCCGTTATAGGGGTAAATACACCAGGGTTGATACTCATTCTGTTTATTGTGCCATTTTGGGAAGATCTCAAGAAAATAACGCGTATCAAGAACTCGTTAAGTGGTATCAGTGCCGTGGCGGTGGGTTTTATGGCTACGGCCTTTATTTTACTGGTACGGCCATTTGGAGGTAACTGGATAGCCTACGGACTTATGGCAGGCACCTTTTTGCTACTGCACTTCACCAAAATAAAAACCCCGGTAATTATCATCATCGGTGTGTTGCTGGGAATATTTTTCTGATGTGCAGATGAGGAAATTAAAGCGATCCACTATTAACAACAAAGCCCGGTTTCATTGAAACCGGGCTTTGTTGTTTTATCATCTGCACATCTGAAATCCGCACATCTGCATATCTAAAACGGTGGTTCATCATCAATATCATCCATGCGTGACGGGCGGATAATAAAGTTACTTTGCTTTTCAAAATCCTGTGATGGCGCCAATCCTGAGAATGCGCTGCCAGCAGCAGGAGGGAAGCCGTCCATACTCTCTTCGAGGTTGGCGAATTTTACATATTTACCAACAAACTTCAATCGTACAGTACCGGTTTCACCGTTACGGTGTTTGGCTATAATAACTTCACCCACGTTATTGGTTGGATTACCGTCTTCATCTTCTGTTAAACCATAATATTCAGGACGGTAAAGGAAAAGTACCATATCCGCATCCTGCTCAATAGAGCCCGACTCACGTAAATCCGAAAGCATTGGTCTTTTAGAGTTACCAGGCCTGGTTTCAACCGCACGACTTAATTGCGATAACGCGATCACCGGCACGTTCAGTTCTTTTGCTACAGATTTTAAAGCTCTTGATATGCTACCAATTTCCTGCTCACGGTTACCGCCACCTCCCTTACCTTCGGCTTTACCATGCATTAATTGTAAGTAGTCAATAATGATCAATTGGATATCATGCTGAGATTTTAAACGACGGCATTTAGCCCTGAATTCAAATATATTCAATGCCGGGGTGTCATCAATGATCAGGGTGGCTTGTTCAAGCCTGCCAATTTTAGAGTGGATCTGCTGCCATTCCCATTCTTCTAAAGTTCCCTTACGGATCTTTTCCTGTTCAATTTCGGTTTCGCCGGATATTAAACGGTTAACCAATTGAACAGAGGACATCTCCAATGAGAATACAACTACAGGCTTATCAAAATCAACCGCCGCGTTACGGGCACAACTCAGTACGAAGGCCGTTTTACCCATAGCCGGGCGGGCAGCTATAATAACCAGGTCGGATTTTTGCCAGCCTGAGGTCATCCGGTCAAGCGCTGTAAAGCCCGAAGCCACACCGGTAAGGCCGTCCTTTTTATCCTTTAAGGCTTCAATATCTTTTAAGGCCTCATGCACCAGATCGTCCATTTTACGGGCATCACGGCGCAAGTTACTTTGTGCAATTTCAAACAGGTTCTTTTCGGCCCTATCCAACAGGTCCAGTACGTCAGATGTATCCTCATACGCGCTTTGAATAACATCTGTAGATATACGGATGAGTTCACGCTGAATAAATTTTTGAATGATGATACGGGCGTGGAATTCAATATTAGCTGCAGATGCCACACGGCTGGTCAATTCCGTAATATAGTAAGCTCCACCTATCATTTCCAATTCCCCTTGCCTGCGTAGTTCGGCAGTAACGGTCAAAATATCAACCGGGGATGATTTTTCAAACAACTGTTTTATAGCCGAAAATATTTTCTGATGATTGTCGCGGTAAAAAACTTCGGGGTTTAAAACATCAATAACCGATGAAAGCGCGTCTTTTTCGAGCATTAACGCTCCTAAAACAGCTTCTTCCAGATCGGTAGCCTGGGGCGGAAGTTTCCCCAGTCCGCTGTACGGTGTCGGGGTAGTGATGCGGCTCCGGCGGTCGTTGGTGTTCGGCTTGTTCTGCAGGTTATCGTTCTCAAAATTCATAAGGCGACAAAAATATACAAAAAATGCTTTTTTGGAGCTACATTTCAATCAACATAGTGTATCGAGATTTTAAAACAATCATATCCAGCGTTATAATTTAAAGCTTTTTAGTAAACACACACATGTTGATAACTTGCTAATAAAATATCATCCATGCTGATTTTCAAATATTTAAACCTATGTTAATAAAGTTTTATAATGTTAACTATTATTGACCTGTATTTTGAAAAAACCGAAAAGGGTTATCAGTTCAATAAGTGCTTAATCAATTAATATAGCTACTTTTGCAGAAAAACAGATCAGTACAAATGGCATTTAATTCAAGACCTCAGCGGGAAAGCAACCAAATGGTTTTTGGTATCAGGGCGATCATGGAGGCCATCACTTCGGGTAAGGAAATTGAAGCGTTATACATTCAGAGAGGAGCAGGCGGAGGCCTGTCGCACGAGCTAAAGGCCTTACTTACAGAATATAATATCACCGCCCAGCAGGTACCGGTTGAAAAGCTTAACCGCCTTACAGCCAAGAATCACCAGGGTGCGGTTGCCTTTATTTCGCCGATAACCTATCAGAAGATCGAAAATATAATTCCTGATGTGTTTGAAAAAGGAGAGGTGCCGCTGGTATTGGTTTTAGATTCCATTACCGATGTACGCAATATGGGCGCTATTGCCCGCACTGCCGAATGTGCCGGGGTACATGCTATTGTTATCCCTGCTAAAGGTTCTGCGCAAATAAACCCCGATGCTATTAAAACATCAGCAGGAGCTCTGTATAAGATCCCCGTTTGCCGACATGATAATTTTATGCAAACGGTGAGATTTTTGCAGGAATCTGGCTTACAATTGGTTTGTTGTACCGAAAAAACCAAAGAAGATATTTACGCGCCCGATTATACGGCTCCAACTGCTATTATCATGGGGTCAGAAGAGGATGGTATCCGCAACGAGATCATCCGCATAGCAGACCACCTGGCCAAGATCCCGATGTTTGGTGAGATCGAATCCCTGAATGTATCGGTATCAACCGGGGTGATATTGTATGAGGCGATAAGACAGAGAGCCCCTCAGTCCCTTAAAGGAGGAGCTTCTTGATTGGCTTGAGCTTTTCTATTACTCCATAAAAGATTGTTTAATTAAAAAGCCCAGTTCTAAGCGAACTGGGCTTCGTTGTTTAATAAATTGTAAACATCTGCACATCTGAAATCTATCATTTGCACATTAAAAGCTCCCCTTCAGGGGACTGGATGTTAAATAAACTTAGTACCAAACTTGGCTTTCACATCAGCCACCACCTGTTTTACATTCTGTTCCCGGTCTCGCGGACAGATCAGCAGTGTGTTGTTGGATTCTACTACGATAAAATTATGCAGCCCTTGCAGTATCACCAGCTTTTCACCCGGTACATTCACCATACAGTTGGATGAATCATACATGATCACCTTTTCTGATGG
>NZ_JBFUPN010000089.1:0-510 GCF_041355315.1 Mucilaginibacter sp. RCC_168 | reverse complement strand
CAATATCTGATGGCTTATTCAACGCAGGAAGGTTTGCCGCAGAAGCAGGAACGCTGTTTGCCAGCAACTCCAGCAGGTCAACCTCCGGTACCTCTCCGCCTAACCCATGACCCTCACCGCCTACTACCAGAACACATTTTACCCCCGAATCCTGCAGCATATACAAACGACGGTCCATCGGGTAGTCTGGGTCTATAGGTACATAACCCGCTCCCGATTTCAATATCCCCAATATACCCGCGATCATCAGGTCTGAACGGTCAGTCATGATACCGATCAGGTCATCCCCAACGATACCATACGTGCCCCGAAGGTAATGACCGATCATATTGCTCCGCTCATTAAGATCACGGTAACTCTGGCTCTTATCACCGAACGTCAGCGCACAACGCTCTCCGTACAACGATGCCGTGGACTCGAACAGGCTTACAACCGTATCTTCATCCCCGTACTCCGTTACAGCGCCATGACTGAAACTGCTCAGTAATTCTTCCCGCTCCGATGCGGACA
>NZ_JBFUPN010000088.1:0-513 GCF_041355315.1 Mucilaginibacter sp. RCC_168 | reverse complement strand
ATCAGGTCAAATTTGGCGATCGTGGGCATAATATGATATTCGCTTACACTTATCGAATCCAGCTCTTCCGCGCTTCCGTTGCCGCTCAGCTCTATGTTCTGAAGGGTAACCATCACGTCAAATATCGGCATCCGGCTCATATCCCGCTCCACCAAAAGCTCATCTACCAACAGGTCAAACGGGTACTGCTGATGTTCAAAGGCACCCAGCGTTATCTCTTTTACCGCTGACAGCAGCTTGTCGAAACTCCAGCTCCCTTCCAGCTGCGTCCGCAGGGCCAGGGTATTTACATAAAGTCCGATCTGATCCTCCAGGTCCACATGATCACGGCCAGCGACTGCCGTTCCTGTGATCAGGTCCTGCTGACCTGTATAACGGTATAACAGCGCATTAACCGCAGATAACAAAATCATAAAAAGGGTTGAGCCGCTGCTATCGGACTTCGCCTGGAGCAACTGCTTTATATCCTGACCCAAAATAAGTTCCTGAACAGCGCCATTGTTTTGCCTGGTC
>NZ_JBFUPN010000087.1:0-518 GCF_041355315.1 Mucilaginibacter sp. RCC_168 | reverse complement strand
CCACAGGTGTTGGGAAGACGAATGGATAACCTTAACTTTAGGGGTATATGCGAGTACCCGACTTGTTGAAGTTGATTCCGGAGGAACGTCTTTCTTTTTTGGTTGACCATCATAAAACCGACCACAAAGTAAAGAAGCTGCCGGCTTCTTTACTTTTTAAATTATTGCTTTACAGTCAGTTCGAGGTAAAACAGAACAGTCTGAGAGTAATGGAGAATATTTTTAACTCTTATGCATTCAGCCATCTATCTGACAAACCGACAACGCAAAAGATACACTATAGTTCTATAAGTGAACGCCTAAGCCGCGCAGATGCGAGCTTTTTCGAAGCTTTATACACGGATTGTCTCGAACGTTTTTCAGCACAATTACCTCCAAAAGGTAATAAGCGACATCAATTATTGCGTTTTGATTCAACCCTGATATCGCTTTCTTCTAAGCTGATCAAGATCGGATTCCGTTCAGGAGGCAGTCAGGAACATGTAAAGCAGCTCAAATTCACCGTCGGTTTTTCAGAA
>NZ_JBFUPN010000086.1:0-551 GCF_041355315.1 Mucilaginibacter sp. RCC_168 | reverse complement strand
CAGGTTTATGTATTGGATACAAACCGGTGTTTGTGTCCGGTTGGTGTGAGTGGAGAGCTTTATATCGGGGGGAGTGGAGTAGCACGGGGATATCTCCGACGAGATGAACTGACGTTATCCAGGTTTGTATCCAATCCTTTCGGTGAGGGCCGGTTGTACCGGACCGGAGATATAGGCCGGTGGAATTTAGATGGAGTGCTCGAATTTCACGGCAGGCTTGACAACCAGGTAAAACTGCGCGGGTACCGTATTGAGCTGGAAGAGATCGAACGCGCTATGGATGGCTGTCCCGGAGTGGAATCCTCCGTAGTTATGATTCGTGGGGAAGAGGATAGTCATTACCTGGCCGGATATTATACAGGAGAAGCAGATGAGGATGAACTTCGGGCTTGTCTCGGCAGCGGGCTCCCGTCTTACATGGTTCCGACTTATCTTTTACGGGTTAAACAATTTAAATTAACGGTAAACGGCAAGCTGGACAAGGGTACGTTGCCTGATCCTGTGGAACTGGGGGCGGGTCAGTCGCAGGAGTATGAGGCGGCCAGGACTAA
>NZ_JBFUPN010000085.1:0-563 GCF_041355315.1 Mucilaginibacter sp. RCC_168 | reverse complement strand
TTGCAAGCGGCAGTTGCAACCGACAGTCTGATCACTCTGGGAATCAAACCATCGCGCCCGGATACGGGTTATGGTTATATCCAGTATACCGACCAGGCCATTAACCAGGATTTTCATAAAGTAAAAACATTTACCGAGAAACCTACGCTGGAGATAGCCAAAACCTTTATCCAGAGCGGCGATTTTTTATGGAATGCGGGCATCTTTGTTTGGTCGGCCAAGGCAATTGTAAAAGCTTTCGGGCGTCATCTGCCCGAGATGCATGAGATCTTTGCAGAAGCCCGGCCGGTGTATAATACTGAAGAGGAAAAGAACTATGTACATAAAGCTTACCAGCAATGTATCAACATCTCGATCGATTACGGGATCATGGAAAAGGCCGACAATGTGTATGTACTGCCATCGGCTTTTGGCTGGAGCGACCTGGGTACCTGGGCCTCGATCTATGACCTGGCCGAGAAGGACTATGTAGGCAACGTGGTGATCCCATCAGAAAAGGTGATCATGTATGATTCATCCAACTGTATGGTGAATGTACCGGGTGAAAAGCTGGTGATACTGCA
>NZ_JBFUPN010000084.1:0-585 GCF_041355315.1 Mucilaginibacter sp. RCC_168 | reverse complement strand
TAAATGTTCCTATCATCAAGATCGTTTGTGGTTTATAGATCAGTTCGAATCGGGAAACTTGTACGCATCTTCACCGGTTTATCATAATATACCGGTCATAGCAGCTATAGAGGGTTCCCTGGATATTGCGAAGCTGGAATCCTGTTTAAGAAAACTGGTTTTAGAGAACGAGATATTGCGGATGCGGATCAAAGATACAGACGGGGTTCCTTCCCGGTATCTTTCAGGGTTACCTGATATCAGGATATCTGTGAATAAGAGCTTATATGGTATGAGTGATTCAGAATGGTCATCATTATCGGCTTCCGGGTGTGCTCTGCTGATTTCTGAGGCTAAGGAGCCTTTTAACCTGGGGGAGGATTCCCTGCTTCGGGTAAGTGTTTACGCCTGTTCCGAACAACGTCACCTTTTGAGTATCAACATACACCATGCTATTGTTGACCGAGTGTCGTGCCGGTTGTTCCTCCAATCACTTTTTGATGCCTACACCGGCAACGGTCTGCCGGAGAAGAAAGATAGTCTTCCGTATGCTGCTTTTTCCCGCTGGCAGCTGGATCTCTCCAGGGATGTCCTCGGTTATCATTT
>NZ_JBFUPN010000083.1:0-599 GCF_041355315.1 Mucilaginibacter sp. RCC_168 | reverse complement strand
CTCGCTTATGTCATCTATACCTCCGGTTCTACGGGATGGCCGAAAGGCGTTATGATCGAGCATAGCGGCCTTGTTAATAGATTGAGCTGGGCTCAGGATTACTACAATCTCAATAAAACGGATATTTTATTGCAAAAGACAAATTTTTGCTTTGATGTATCAGTATGGGAACTTATATGGCCGTTAATAGTAGGGGCTAAATTTGTTTTTGCAAAGAAAAATGGACACAAGGATAATGACTATTTAAGAGTTACTATTAAAGAAAAAAAGGTAACAATGGTTCACTTTGTACCATCTATGTTATCTGCATTTTTACTTGACTATCAACCAGAGGGCCTTGAAAGCCTTCGAATGGTACTGTGTAGTGGAGAGGAATTAAAATTACCTGTAGTAAAGTTATTTAATAATAAACTTCCCAAAGTCAGATTATATAATTTATACGGACCGACAGAAGCTTCAATTGATGTGACTTATTGGGGTTTATCAATTGACAAAAGGGATATAACAGCTATACCTATCGGTCGTCCGATAGCCAATACCCAGATATACATCCTGGGGCCGGATCAGGGACTGGTGCCTGTTGGGGTAACCGGTGAGAT
>NZ_JBFUPN010000082.1:0-610 GCF_041355315.1 Mucilaginibacter sp. RCC_168 | reverse complement strand
ATCGGTCGGCTTATAATATGCCGATGTGTTATGAAATGCGTGGGATTTTAAGCATGGAATCCGTTGGTCGATCTTTCGAAAGCCTGCTGGAGCGGCATGAGATATTGAGAACGACCATAGTCACGATAGACGGCGAACCCCGTCAACAGGTTCACAGGTCTGAAGGTTATGGATTTGAAGTCGAATATGAGGATCTTCGTTCTTTCCCGGACAGGGAAAAGATAGCCGGGCAGGTAATATCAACCAGGTCATCTGAATTGTTTGACCTGGAAAAGGGGCCGCTGTTCAGGTGTATATTACTTCAGATGGAAGCTGAGCGGACGTTATTTTTACTGGTTTTACATCATATCATAGCAGACGGCTGGTCGATAGAGGTATTTTTCAATGATCTGATCAAACTTTACACAGCATATGAGAAAGGCGAAGAGAACCCGCTGCAGCCTTTACGAATACAATACAAAGATTATGCAGCCTGGACTAACGGAGAATTATCCGGGGAACAGTCAAATATTCACCGGGATTACTGGCTGAATCAGTTTAAAGAAAAGATCGATCCAATACGGTTGCCTTTTTATCAGGCAGAAAGGGAGCCGCGTAACGGGAGCAACGA
>NZ_JBFUPN010000081.1:0-613 GCF_041355315.1 Mucilaginibacter sp. RCC_168 | reverse complement strand
CCACTCCCCCCGATATAAAGCTCTCCACTCACACCAACCGGACACAAACACCGGTTTGTATCCAATACATAAACCTGGCGGTGAGTAAGAGGAACTCCTATAGGAATAGATGGCCAGTTATGTGGTATCTCATCCTTAATGACATAGTAAGTAGAAAACGTGGTGGCCTCTGTCGGACCGTATACATGTACAAGAGACTCCGAAGTCTTTCTGAAAGGCAAAGCAGCCCGTATACGTGGTATAGAAGCATTTTCTCCGCCGAAATATATTTTGTCAAAGTGTTTCAGAAATGCAGGCCCAATATCTATGAAGTTATTCAATAAAGCCGTGGTTATAAACATGATATTTACTTCGTGGGTGGCGATGAAATCAATCAGTCTTGTACCTGATAACAGCCTTGTCTTATCGATCATGTATATGCACGCACCGTTTAGAACCGATCCGAAAATATCGAATACCGATCCGTCAAATCCGTAATTCGACAGTTGAAGAATTTTGTCACCTGCTGTGATCGTGGTATAATTTGTATCCCTGACCAAACTGACGACATTCCTGTGTTCGACAATCACCCCTTTGGGATGTCCCGTTGACCCTGATGTATAGATTACATATG
>NZ_JBFUPN010000080.1:0-617 GCF_041355315.1 Mucilaginibacter sp. RCC_168 | reverse complement strand
ATCTCACCGGTTACCCCAACAGGCACCAGTCCCTGATCCGGCCCCAGGATATATATCTGGGTATTGGCTATCGGACGGCCGATAGGTATATTTAAATTATATATATGTGATAGTTTTATCTTTTGATAAGTCGCATGTACAGAAATTTCTGTTATTCCGTACATGTTGAACAACTGGTAGCTTTCGGATAATTCTTTTGTATAATGAATTTTACTAGGACTGAGTGCCTCTCCTCCGAAAATCACATACTTTAAAGATGAAAAAGATATTTTTTCGTTAATATAATTTTGTAGAACATAAAATGCGGATGGTGTTTGGTTAAGAATGGTTACCTTCTGATTTATTAGTAACTCTGTAAATAAGATACCATCTTTAACTACATCCTTATTAACAATTATTAAACGGCCTCCATAAAATAAAGCCCCGAACATTTCCCAAACTGAAAAGTCGAAACAAAAAGAATGGAACATTGGCCATACATCGTTATCAGAAAATTGATAGAGCGGTATAGTTACATCAAATAATCGGGTAATGCTTTTATGCTCGATCATAACGCCTTTCGGCCGTCCCGTAGAACCGGAGGTATAGATGACATAAGCGAGATTAGCAGGGAGGAG